>CAJUES010000038.1 GCA_910585765.1 uncultured Lachnospiraceae bacterium
CTGTTTCTCTGCCTCTTCCGTCTGGTAATCATAAACATACACCGAAATCTGCCCTACCGGGGCAAAACCTGGTTCTCCATCTTCAGCACATACCATTATTTTTCGTATCCGGTTATCCTCATTTACATATAAGTACTCCCATAACACTTCTCTGCTCATAAACAAGGAGCGATGATCTATTCTCTTCGCAATAATCTCTTCCTTTTTAAGAATATAGTCTTCAAGTGTTTTCTCATTGTCTGTTTCTTTATCTGATTTCGTGTTATTGAAGTGTTCTTTCAAACTTTCAAGAATATTTTGAACTTTCCAGTTCTCGTCTTCCTCTTTGTCTTTGTATAATTTAAAGAGAATCTCATCCAGCCATCTTTCTTTATTGCAGTCTATAAATTGGAACTTTCCTTCTTTCTGCAATCCGACCAGGCAATAGAGATATGGCAGCCAATATTCATCCCCCTGAAATTTGTGTTCTCCCAGCAGTATGATGATATCTTCCTCTCCATTTCCATCCAGATCAGCAGCCTGCATATCATAAAATTCGCCACCCAGAGACCCAAGTTTGTTGTCTTTTTCCTCTTTAAACAGTACTTCACTGGTATTCTGGTCATAATCTACCAAAATACCACTGTAAAAAATCCCCCATGTTGGATCTTTTGCCAGACGATCTCTATACTTTATCAGATACAACTCAAAATGATTCCCTTTCGAATCCTGAAAAAGGCAGGTATCAATCAACTGAAAAGAATCCTCACCTTCACATTGATATTTCCCCACCAATTCTGTAAATATGGACTGCTTCACCATATCCTGCCATTCCGCAAGCTGGAAATAATCTTCCGCCATCTGTGATTCCCATTCGATCGACTGCTGTGATACTGCATCCTTCCCCTGAACAAGATCTGATTCTGCGGCGTTTCGAAAGATCCCTGTCACCAGAAACGCTATTAACACACTTCTTTGAAATAGATTTTTCATCACATATCAACCTCCCTGTCTGTTAATTCATAGCAACACTCACCATACTTCCTTATCATATCTGTTTTCATAGTTATCTGCATTTTGTTTTGTATTATAACCTTCAAAGAATTCCCTTACCGTTCCTTGATCTAAACCTGTGTTTTTAATGTGTTTGATCATTGCTTCGATCTGAATCTCGTAACTATCCGACATCCTGTCATACATTTCTTCTACAGACGAAAAACCTGCCGTCTCATAATTAAACCCCATTAATTGACATAGCCCCATGCTGATTGATGAGTATGCAGCTTCCTCATCAATTGCCTTGGCATACTGCAGCGCTAAATATTGCAAATCGCTGTCCCCTAATCCTCCCGTTGGATGCAGACTAACAAACTCGTCTCCATATTTAATCTGTTGTCCTCCACTTCCCCCAGTATTTATAAAATATTTATTTGCCTCATCCAATTTGCTGGAATCTATCTTCTCATAAAATATGTGTACTTCAAATCTTATCAGCATACGTCCGACATCATCAAATCCTGTACCTTTTGACTCCACAGCAATAATTTTTCCTATATGATCTGTAGGCATCTGCAAATCATACTCATTTATAAGATCCGTAATTAATTGCCCATATCTTGCTTTTAATTCTACGATATCTAACGCTCCTCTATATGGATTCTCCCCATCCTGAGATTGACCTGACCATTTAATAGTTATGACTCCTCCCCTTGTACAGAGCAGTTTGGAGTATCTTGTCAGCCCTTCCCGTTTTCCATTGACTGTATCCCATTCCATCGTTTTATGATGTTCCTGTATCGGACAATACGTTGGCTCATCCAGAATTCTGCCTGCACCTGCCGCAGTGAAATTATCTTCATGAAGTCCCGCTAAATTCTCTACGCAAATAGGATTTGTCCATTCGATGACTGGTTTCATGAGACAATAACATGTTCCGAATAATTTAGCTTTTTCTTTTCGAGTTTCTATATCCAATATATCTGACTCTCTTAGTATCTTACAATTTCCCGTACTAATTATACTTGCCTCCTCCTCCAAACCGTTCTCCTCCTTATCGCGCAGGCAGATACTATCTGAAACTGTCGCAAATGCAAGGCCATTACTGGTCTGATTTGTTGCATGGACCGCAGATAATGTCCTTATTACTTCATCGCCTGCTTCATAAGTTTCCTCGTACCCTTCCTCATATTCACCCCCCGTCACTTCCTTACTAATTTCTGCCCCTGCTACACTCATTTTCAATTTTCCATTTTCATATTTTATTACAACAGGCTCTTCGCTCACGTGATCACAACGAATCACTGCCCCATCTACTGCATAATTTTGATCATCACTAATAATTTCTGCCATGATCGCTGCTGTCATTTCTTTCACAGCCTCCACCAGATCCGCACTTACTTCATCAGGAATCTTACACATTCTCTGCCTCCTCCTTTCTCTCCCTTTATACCAGGAAGACTTCTTCTAATGTAATTCCCTCCACGCCTCTCCTTAATATACTTTCAACAAAGTCCAAGCGTCCTATCACATATGGGTGTGTATATCCTGCGATCCTGAATATAGGTTTCGCAGCAACCTTTTCTTCTTCCATTACAATTTGAACCAGTCCTGTGCCACCATGGTTTTTTATCGTTTGATCTGATAAACAATCCACCTCCTCTAAAAAGGGCATATGATATATAGCATTCACACCGCTTTCATACTCAAGCAGAAAAACAATTTTAAATATTGTTCCTGGCACATACATATCTATAACATTCGCAAAAACTCTACTTGTCAGCAAAAGCGGGCCTATAAGCAGATCGGGAAAAAATGCTTCCATGGGAAGCTGCATGTCAACTACACATCCATCCGGTATTTTATAGGAATGCCGCCTGTCCGTATACCTGATATCAATTATCCTGTTTTTATTAATGGAATAGGGAATGTGATTTCCCTTATCTGTACCTAATAGAAAAAACTTCATGATTCGCTCCCCCTCTCACTTTATCTTCATAAACGCATCGAACATGTCTGTCACGTCCAGCGGATTTTTCCTGTTTTTGTCCGCGCCGTTTCCCGGAGCCTGTTTTCCGTTCTGCTGGTCAGCCTGAAATGAAAATCCGAAATAGCGCTCCATATCCCTTGTAAAATTTCCAAAGTTGACGCCCTGCGCGGCGCCTGCACTGCGTGCGGCTTTTTGTGCTTTGGGCTCTGTCCCCATCGTAGCAGACGCTTGTATCATATTTGCATCATATTTCCTGCGTTTTGCGGGATCGCCCAATGTCTCATACGCCTCGACGATATCCTTGAACCTTGCCTCGGTTTCGGGGTTGTCTGGATTTAAGTCGGGGTGGTATCTCTTTGCCAGCTTCCGGTACGCCTGTTTGATCTGGCTCTCGTCCGCCTGGTGCGGTACATTCAGTATTTTGTAATAATCCATATATGTCTCCGATCATTTCTGAAAGAGCGTATCCAACAGATGTTGCATACGCTCCATGATATTCCAGACAGCTTTACTGCCGCTTACACGGCATATCCGCCCTCCACTGACACTGTGCTGATCTTGTCCTTCTTCTGCTTGATGACGAGGGTAAATGTGCCGATCCCCTCCTCATCGCCGTAGTCTTCCCTGTAATCCACCACGAACGCATTGGGGAAGCAGTATTTCCGCTCCATGATGCCTGCCGCCACATACTCGGCTGTTACCTTCCTGTAACTGTCCGCCTTCTCCGCCGGCACCACGGACCACAGCGCCATCTTTCTCGTGCTGTCAAAGGGATCTCCGCCGACTGCCGTCAGGATCTTGCCCTTCACGACCATCGTCGCTCCTACGTCCTTTGTCCTCGCGTTGGAATCCAGGGGGATATCTGTCGTCACCTTGACACTCTTGACACATTCCTTGGATATTTCAAATGTTTCCGGACCCTCGATCTTTACTGTAAATGCCATTGCTCTTCTCCTCTCTTTTATACCTCAGAACCCCAGAAGAACGCTGCCCTGTGCGTTCTTCCATGTGAGATTTAGATTTTCTTAGGTATCGTCTTTTGATACCTTAGAAAATCTTCTCACATTGCGTAACCGCCATCGATCTTCATTTTGTCGTTCTCGTCCTTCTTCTGCTTCACATGCAGGTAGAACGTGCCGACGCCTGTCTCGTCGTCCATCTCCTCGGAATACTCCATGATGAACGCATTGGGCACCTCGTACTTGCGCACGACCTGTCCTGCTGAGACGACCTCCACCACCGCGCTGCGATAGCAGTCCGCTTTCTCCGAGGGCACCACGGACCACTTGGAGAGCTCCAGGGTCGCGTCGCTCCCCTCACCGCCCTGCTTGTAGATCATCTTGCCCCAGATCTTCATGGAGATGCCGAAATCTGTCGCCCTCGCGTTAGAGTCCGCCGGCGACTCGGAGTCAAACACCACATTTTTGATGCTCTTCTCATCCAGTGCGATCTGATCTGATCCTCCTGTTACGTTTAATCTGAATCCCATTTCTTTTCCTCCTTCTTTTTTTACATTGCTCTATTGTTTGAATTGAAACGGTTAATCTCAATCTCGAGATTCTTTACATTGCCATTGAATGTGATGTTGAGGACACAGTAGCCGTTTGCCTCATCGATCTCATATTCAATGTCATCCCCCTCTCCGATCACCGCATTGACACAGCCCCGCTTTTCCTGCCATCTGCTCTTCTGGCTGGAGGGATTATTGGAGAAGAACTGTACGATGTTCTCCTGCTTGAAGTCGCCTGTCGCATGGCGCAGCATCCGCTCGATATAGGTCGTGACCTGTGTCTTGTAGATCGGCTCGTACACCTTCCCGTCGCTCATGAGGTTTCTGGCCTTGTACACCATGATGTTATGTACATTTTCCGTGCCCAGTATCGCGTTCTCCGAGGAGAACACGAAGCCGAAGCTGTGCCTGTTGATCTCATTCTTGATGGAGTTGGTAAACCCTGTGATCTCCTTTGCCATCACGGTGTGCACCCGCAGCGGGTGGTCGCCCGCCTCGATGTCAAACCGCACGCCAGGAAGCTCGGCATCGACGTTTCTCCTGAACATCTCCTTCAGGTACTCCGGACACTGGTATGCGGCGACGAGTCCGGCCGCGATATACGCCGCGCCGACGTACACGCCGTCGATCCAGAGCTTCATGATGTCCTCCTTCTCTTTTGACAGCTCCGCCATGTTGTTTTCATTCAACAGCATCCTGTTATCGAGGATCACGCCTGACTTTTCCTTCGGTATGATCGTAAAATTCGGGATGCAGGGGATCGCAAACTCGCTGTAAGCCTTTCCGATCAGGGAGCTGCAGCGGTCCTCGTACTTTTCGATCCCTTCCGTCGCCATATTGTTAAAGGTGGTCTTGTCCCCCGTCTCATAGCTGAAAAAGCACTGCACGGAATAATCCTTCAGGACATCGAGCAGGCGCACCAGCGCCTCGACGCTGTTCACCCCGGTCTTTTCCGTGTTCTCATTGCCCTGGAAACGCTGTCTGGTCAGCCTGATGTTCGAGTTCTGATCCAGCGACACCGACGGGACGACTCCGTACCAGATCGTGTTGTCAAAATCATTTTTGGCGTTTACCGTGTTCAGGAAAGCGATCAGTCTCGGCAGGTTGTTTGCTTTCACCAGCATGTCGTTGGATATGTTGGTGATGAACATGGACGGCTTCATGCCTTTGATGTTCGACGGGTACTGCTCAAAGAACGCCCACACGCCCAGGATCTTCTCGATCAGAGGCTTTACGACCTTGATAAAGTCGTCTTTCGCGGTCTTGTAGAATTCCAGATACGAGTTGTAGTTGCTGACCTCCTGCCGGATATCGATACTGCTGACCATAGTGGATGCCAATGGGCAGTAGGTTCTCGTGACCAGCGCCTTGACATAGTCGCTGCTCTCCTCGTTCAGCGCCTCATAATCCTCCTCCAGCGCCGCGATCAGCCCGGCATTTACATTGTCATCGACGACCATGAGCTCTGATGTCTCCGCCTTCGGCGCCTCCAATACCTTTAATTCCCCGTTCTCATCCATGCTGAGCACGCCGAGCGCAAGCGGTGTGTTGTCCTTCTTCTCCTCCGCCTCGCCCAGCAGGAGCCTTGTCTTGATATCCTCGATCGCAAGCGGCAGCATCGCGAGCACGTTGTTGTAATTGACGCTCGCCTCCTCGAACATGACATTGAGCTTGTCCGCCAGATCGAGCTTGTGCGGATCTCCGTCCTCCAGCTCCGCGTAGGTCTTGTACACATACTGCAGCTCCTTGCGGTTCTGCCTGATATCTTCCATGACCTTCTTGGGCGATATCATGTCTGTCAGCCTGTCAAACTGGAAATCCACGTTGATGATGCTCTGGGAGCGCTTTGCCTCCACCAGGGACATCAGCATCTTGAGAAAATCGTTCTGCCGGTTCAGGTGGATCGGCGTCAGCATCTCCTCCGGGATGGTCTCCGGTTTCTGCAGTGTGTACATGATCTTCTGGTTGTTCGCATTGAAGAAGGAATAGACCGTCGGGTCGAACTTGTCTATAAATTCGTCAAAACTCCTCACAAGCAGCGCCTCGTTCATCTCCTTGATCTTCTCATCGCTGAGGCTGTCGATCCCCCGCACATCCCCGACGAGCGTCAGGATATCAGACTTCTCCGGGTTGATCTCCTCAAACAATAATGTCCTGTTGGTCTGTCTGATGATACTCATTCTCTACCTCCTCTTTCATTTGGTGTTAAATCCTTATAATGAACTTCTATTTCTGCGTCCTCCTGGTCAAAAATAAAAGTTACTTTCTCATGGTAATACAGGTTATAGGACTGTCCCCTGGTCAGCAGCGCCCTGCCGATCAGCACGCTCGCCTTGCTGTTGTTCTTGATGACGAGACTTCTGTCCTCACCCGGCTTGAAGAGGATCTTCTCGGCACCTTTGAGATCCAGCGGCAGGTTGCAGGTGTCCAGGATCCACTCGAGCGTGATGCTCTCCCGCCGGCATCTGGCAAACAGGTTGATGCTCTCCGGCGGATAGTCAATCTCGTTTTTGTTGCGTATGACGTACACGACGATCTTTCCTGTGAAGTCACTCCCCGGCACCGCTTTCTCCATCGGCTCCGCCGTTCCCATATCCACCATCTGTCTTCTCATCGTGCGGTCTTTCCGTCTCCTGACGTAGGAAATGCAGAACAATGCCGTCACTGCAATGATAAAGACGGTGATGACAGACCAGAAGAACCAGTCGGTTTCCGGCTCCTCCTGCACAGGAATGAGGATCTCCTCCTGCGCGCTGTGCATGCCATAATAGTTTCCGACAGGATCGGCGAATCGAACTTCTATCCGAGCTGTCTGCGTTTTTCTCTGCGTTTCCGTTTGCTGTGTCTCTGCCTGCTGTGTTCCGATCCGGGATCCCGCCCGGACTTCTGCCGGATCCGGATTGTCCTGCATGTACGTCTTGTCGACCCATGCCTTTCCCTCCGATACGGTATAGTCCGCCTTCTCCCCGTCCAGATACAGTTCCATGCCTCCGTCTGCGAGGTGCCCGTCCAGCAGGCTGTCTCCGATCGGATCCCTGATATCCACCCAGATCCGTGCTGTCTGCGTGTCCGCCGCATATGTATGTCCTGTACTGACAGAAAATTCATACTCCGCAAACAGGTATGCATCGATCTGCATTGCCTGATCGGAATCCATCTGTATCCGGACATCTCTTGAGACGGGTGCGGTGACATCTACCACCGTATATTTTTTGCCTTTGAGCACATCGATCCTGCCCGCCTCACAGTGGACCGTCATATTTTCGTTCTGCTGCGCCCCGGTCAGAAGGATCTTAGCCCGTTCCATCATGCAGTCCGGCAATGACACGGTCAGCTCCGCGTTCGTCCCGTCCATCTTCCCGATATGGCTTCCGCGATATCCCCATTCCTCAAACAGATATCTGCCGACATATCCGTACAGGCTGCCAGGATCCACGATCTCATACAGGCTGCCGCCCGTCTCGTCCGCGGCGGCATACACGGTGCATCCTTCCTGGATCTTCTCACCGATTGCCAGGACATCGATCTCTATGCCCTTATTTCTTGCCGCCGACACGGTCTGACTGAACGCGCTGGCGGATTCCTCTGTTCCCTGGTCCGTGTCCATCATGATCTCTCCGTCAGATATCAATATCATACTCTTTTCTGTCTGACTGCCCCGGAACAATGCCACTGCCGCTTCGAGTCCCGCGCCCGCATTTCCATACTGCCTGTACTGGAGCCCGTCCAGCGCCTGATCGATCTCCGCGTAGCTGCTTCCGACCGGAAGTGCCGCGCAGACTTCATTATTGTAGGCGACAAATCCCATCTCACAGTTCATCGGCAGTGATGCCGCCAATCCTCTCACAAAGTCATATACAAGGTACTGGCTGTCCACGTCCTCCATGGATTTGCTGCAGTCCATGACGACGATGACCTCACGGCTCTGCTTCTGTTCCTCCTGCGCACAGACAGCGATCCGCGCCTGCGCGGAGATCAAAAGCAGCATCGCTATAGCAAATGATTGAATCTTTCTCTTTTGTATCGTTTTTTTCAATTGTCTTCACACCTTTTGTTTATTAGGGATTGTATTGTATATTCCAGCAGATTTTATCAGAAGTTGCTTTGTAATATTTTGTCGAATTTTGTTTTTTTATCGTACCACCCCAACACAAAAAAATCCATGACGTTCTCAGAAAACTTTATTTTCCAAAAACGTCATAGAATTTTGCCGGGGTACATTTTATTATATTGTTGTAACGTAAATCTTATGTTGTGTATAAAAGGAGGGTCTTGAATCATGAAAAATGTATTTGCTGTCTTATTGGCTCTGTGTCTGGTAGCGGTGGTTGTCCCGCCGGTTTCGGAGGGGGATGACGGGAATTATGGGATTAGCACACATGAATATTCCTGCCAGGGCGACGTCAATTAATCAATATCTCTATGAAACTTGTCTTGATATGCCTTCTGCAGGATCACCATTATATCTTTCCTATCATACAGGCAAATCAAATTATATCCATATCTAAGATAAGTTTCTTCTACCTCTGGCAAGCCTCGTTTCCCGTATACCAGGGACAGGTTTGCCAGTATGTCTCCTGCCATGTCCCCGCGGCAGCACTCGAGACCGTGCCGCAGACCTTCCTTTCCGATCTCCTCTGCTTTTTCCAGCTCGTCAGCTGCTTCCAGAAATCCTGCGTAATTTAAGTATAATGTCAATCCCGGAACAGCATGGTGCCGCATCAATACCCTGCTTTTTTTATAACGCTGCACCAACGCCTCATAGATGATGAGTGCTTTCTGCACTTTTTGCGCTTTTCTAAAGTTGATTGCTATATGATTCCATATCGTGTATTCCATCCGGAACGGGACACGGTAGATCATTGTTCCCGAATCCGCAGGCGGCATCGTCAGATGAAGCAGTTCCCAAAGCTGCTCGTTTGCCTGTTCGCGCGTCAGTTCGCCTCCCTCTGTCTGGGCGGAAATGCGTCCTGTCCCGATAAACTGTCTGTTGACACTCTTTGTCATATCCAGTTTCGCTTCAATCTCATCGAGCAGCTTCATCGCCTTCTCCCACCGGTCTTTCGGAAAGCTGCGGTTATACTCCCTCACCTTCTCATACAGTTCATAGTCGTCCGCCTCGATATACCCGTAATATTTTTCCCGCTCCATACCCATTCTTTTCAGCATCTGATAGAGATTCTTCTTATTGGGACTTCTCTTCCCTTTCTCGATGCGCGACAGCGTTTCCTGCGCGCAGATATCCGCACAGAGCTTCTCCTGAGATAGTCCTCCCGCCTCCCTGAGATCCCGGATCAGCTCATTGGTGATGACAAACTCGCCCTGAAAACTGCTTCTCATAAATGCCGCCATCATATTAGATTCCATGTGCACGCCTGCCGCATCATACAGGAAAACGAGTGCCTCCTGATATTTCTTACACTGTTTCAGCTCACTATGCCTGCCCATTTTCTCAAGGCAGGTTTCTTCCAGCGCCAATATTTCCCACAGCGGGCTCAGGGAACCATTCTCAACGAGGGATCGTTTTCCCTTTTGGCATATGATGTAAGCTTCCTCCACCCTATCCTGTCTCAGATAGAGCTGTCCCAGCAGCCACGCGCAGTGCGGGTACACCTTTACCTGTTCCTCGGTATCTGTGTAGTGGTGCAGTATGTAACTGCACAGCTGTTCCAAATGTCCGGATAAACCGCTGATATCCCCGAGCTCCCACAGACAGTATGCGATCACCATGATCAGCCGGATCTCCTGATTGCACAGGCGCTGTCCCGCCCCGAGTGCCCTTCTCCAATCATTGCGCAGGGTACACGCAAGTGCCTGTTCCATCCCGCACAGACAGGATGCATGATCCTGTTTTTTCATATAGCACGCCATCGCCCACAGCGCAGCCTTGTACTGTTTGTGGATCGAGCGCTTATTGTCATTGTATGTATCATAACCTGCGATCAGCTCCGTCAGCCTTTCGTGATCCCACTCCGCTATGCTGTGCTCGATCTCTGCCCTGTACGAAATGGCGGCATACTCTTCGCCGGATACTGCAAGCTCCAGCTTGTCGATGGATTTTCCCAGACGCTCAAACAATGCCTGCAGTGTAAAGTAATCAATCTCATGTCCCCCGCTCTCCACCTTGGACATCTCGGATATGCTTATGATCCCATCCGCTACACGCTTCTGTTTCTCGCCCATTTTCTCACGCTCCTTGAAGAGCATGACACCTAATTCCTGTATCATAGCTTTTCTCCTTTGTAAACAGTATACCGCACCTCTTTGTCACCGTCCACCGCCCTGCGATTACTTTTTCCCCTTTCTGGCATACGGGACTCTCTCGTCTGTCAGATCCAGCAGGTAGTCAATGCTCGTGTCATAGAGCAGTGCCAGGCAGATCAATATTTCCGTTGGGATCCCTACTTTCCCCCGCTCATAGTCGCTGTAGACCCGCTGGCTGCACTGCAGTCTCGCCGCCAGCTGTGTCTGTGTCAGGTCATTGTCCTCTCTCAGATCTCTCAATCGCGCATAACGCATGTTTATCACCTCATTACCATCATATCCTAGCGGATTCCCCGCTAAGAATTTTTAGCGGAAATACCGCTAAACTTTTAGTTTAAAGATGATCGATCGGGACACCAAAAAGAGTCCGGCGGCGGTTCCTGATGCCTCCCGGATACTCTCCATATTTCCATTGCACACAATGATCCGGTATGATATATTTATTTCATCAAGCGACTGAAAAATATTTGAACCAGAAAGACGTGATTCCATGACAGACTATGAGAAAGCCATCGCCCTATGGCAGCAGAAAAATATCACAACAGACGCCGCGTTATCGGAGGCATTGAACGGTCAGCGGATCTCCTTTGCATACCACTCCGGCAAAATAGAAAACGACAGCATCACCTATCACGACACCAGGGAAATCTTTGAACACGACGGCGTGACCTCCTACACCGGCGACCTGAGGACACTCTTTGAGATCCGCAATTCCAGGGACGCACACGAATTCTTCCTGGCAGCATTCAATGAAAAACGCACGCTCGACGAAGCTTTCATAAAAGAACTGCAGCGGCATATTTTCATGCGAAATTTGAGAACATCCATCCGTTTGCAGACGGCAACGGGCGCACCGGAAGGCTTGCCATGAATTATTTCCTGGTCATGCACAACCATCCGCCCATCACCATCCACGAGGAGGACCGCCAGAGCTATTACGAGGCGCTGGAGGCATGGGATACCGCGCAGGATCTCGATGCGCTCCGCAGCTTCCTGATCAGCCAGACCGTGAAAACATGGTCCAGACAGATCGCCCGCGCTGAAAAAAGAGCGCATCCGTAATCCGCCGATCACATCCTCGCCGCCATCAGGCTGCTCGAAGAATACCGCCTAAGCCCGCGGTAGAACACAAACACCGCCAGCGCGGACAGCAGCACCAGATACCCCAGCACCGCAAGCAGCTTTGCCGCGTCAAACTCGATCATGACGTGCACCGGGTGATAGATCATCATGCCCACCGGGATCACATTGTAGAGCAGGAACCGGGCGGATCCCTTGAAGATGCCGTCCGGGTAGGTGTCGAAGGTGATCACGCTGTTTATCATATGACTGGCAAACAGCTCCGAGCGCACGAACCAGAAGGACAGGCTCCCCATCAGCAGGGCAAACGCCGTCACGAGCCCCGCCCCCGTCACCGTAAACAGCAGAAATAACAGCAGGCGCTCCACGCTGAAACAGAAAACGCAGATCAGCAGCAGGCCATACAGCAGATCCCCGATCGCGGAGGTATTTGTCGCGGAGGTCATCACACTGAGCAGGACATTTTTAGGCTGGACCAGATACGAGTCCAGCTTGCCGTTGATGATCAGCTCCGGCAGGGCAAATACCCGCGCAAACAGGATCCGCGACAGACCGAAACTGCTCGCCGCAAGCCCCCACAGCAGCATGACTTCGCGCATCGTATAGCCCCCCACATCGTCCCGCAGGCGCAGCAGGATGACCCACTGCACGATAAAGGTCGCATTGTTGAGCATCATAAATAAGACATTCGTCACAAAAGTGACCTTGTTGAGCATCTCCCGCATGATGTTGTACTTGACTGAGAGCGCGCACACCCGCAGCTGATTTTTAACCGCCGTTAACATACAGTTTCCTCCCTCCCTTTTCATAGATCCAGAACAGCAGCCCGCAGCCCAGGACCAGATACACCGCCTGCGCCGCCAGGATCTCCAGACACTTTTCCGCGCTGAAATCGACGATCAGCTTTGCAGGTCCGTAACACACCGTATAGATCGGCGTCAGCTTCAATACCGGCTGCAGGGCTGCCGGAAAGATCTCTATCGGAAAGATCGTTCCCACGACCAGGATCATCTTGTCGTACAGCCACTGGAATGGGTCTGCATCCTCGATCCAGAATGACAGCATGCTGATACATATCTTGAACACTGCGTGGATCGTCATCCCGAGCACTGTGCACGGCACTGCCGCCAGAAGCGTGATCCCCCGAAATCCCGGGATCCCTCCCACCATTGTCACCCCGATCACAACCGTGAGCACAGCGTACATCGGCAGCTGTATGCTCCACTCCGCCGTGTATTTTGCAAGGATATACAGCGGGTAGCAGTAGGGTTTGTTCACCAGATACGCGATATTCCCGCCCCGTATATCCGCCGACACCTGCTGCCGTATCGTCGCCGAGCGCGCGCCAAACCAGATCATCTCCGTGATCATCACATACCAGATCATCTGCTCCTTCGTGTACCCCGCGATCAGATCCTCCGGCGACGCGTACATGTAGTCCCACAGATTGATAAATATAAAGCACAGCATGAAGTAGCTGATAAATCCCATAGTGATATTTGCCGCATACTGCAGATTCTCCATCAGCACCGAGCGGTAGATCACCACATATTTTCTCATTGCGCCCTCTCCCTCCCCTCTGATCGGTAGATCTCCATGATGATATTTTCGAGCGGTATATTCGAGATATTGATGTCCTCCACATGCTCCGCGTCGATGCTGCGGAGCGCGTCGTTGATCTTCATCACCGAGGTGTCCACCTCAAGCCTGACATGACTGCCCTTCTGTTTCAATATCGTTATGCCCTCCGCCGGGGGCAGTGCTGTCTCCTCCTGCAGCTTCACCTCCACGATCTTCTTATTCAGATAGTGGTATTTCAGATGCTCCATGGAGTCGTCCATCACGATCTGACCAGAGTTGACGATGACGATGCGCTTGCAGAGCTTCTCGATATCCCCGATATCATGGCTGGTCAGAAAGATGGTCGTGTGGAGCTCCCTGTTCATCTGCTTGATCAGCATACGGATATTTTCCTTCACGACCGGGTCCAGACCGATCGTCGGCTCATCGAGGAACAGTACCTTGGGCTTGTGGATCAGCGACGCCACAATCTCGCAGCGGATGCGCTGTCCCAGCGACAGGTTCCGGACCGGTGTGTTGATGAAGTCCGAGAGTTCAAAGATCTCCGAAAGCTCCGCGATGCGCCACTCGGCCTCCCTGCCAGAGAGGTCATAGATCGCGCCGAAGAAACAGAAATTGTCGTACGGTGTCAGATGTGTCCAGAGCTGCTCCTTCTGCCCGAACACCGTGCCGATCTGGTAGGCAAGCTGCTTTCTCTTTTTCACAGGATCGATGCCAAGCACTTCCACCCTGCCGCCGTCCGGGTACAGGATCCCTGTCAGCATCTTGATCGTCGTGCTCTTGCCGGCCCCGTTCGGACCGATAAAGGCGAGCACTTCCCCCTCCTCCACGCCAAACGACACCCTGTCGACTGCCCTGATCTCCTCCGTCTGCGGGTGAAAGACCGCCCTGATGCTGCCTCTCATCCCCTTCTCCTTGCGCTTCACCCGGAAATTCTTGGTCAGCGCCTCCGCCTCGATCACTCTCATTGTCTGTCCCTCCTTAGAAATATTTAAATGTAAAAAGAGCCGTCATGTTACATACACTTTCATGTATATACCATGCGGCTCCCCATTTATCGAGATAACCTGTCCGAAACACTTTCGATCACCGCATAGCCAAATAAGACTTTTCGTCCTACGGCCATGCGTTCCACCGTCTCATTACCGGTGATCGTCCGTGACCGTATGCTGAAAAATCTGAATCTGCTGCATAATCGAAATAAATAGTGCGTTCTTATTATCGTAATTTGTCATGTCCATGCTCTCCTGTTACCCAAAACATTGTCAAGTCTATAAATTTCTAATAGGATAGCACAGCCTTATATAAAAAGCAAGCACTTTTTCCATGCATGGGATATATCCGCCTCCACATAGTAAATATCGACCACCTCACAACACCTCGCTATCCCCGAAATAGTATTCAAAATACCGCTTCCGCAGAGGCTGGTAGGATCCCCTCGGAAGATAGATCTTCTTCCCGGTATCCATCTGTACTTCCTGCGCATTCAGGCTGACCACATGCACCAGATTCACGATGTAGGCAACCCCCACCCGCGAAAATTCCTGATAGCAGGAAAGCTTGCCGTAAATCTCAGCCATCGTCCGGCGAAGCCCATACTGTTCGCCGTTTGACAGATACAGATACTGTGTCTTTCCCTCTGCCTCACAGTACACGATCTCATCGACCGCCACGCGCTGGATCTTCCCGTCTATGCGCAGCAGCAGATATTTCCGACGTGCCTCCTCCATATCCCCTAGTATCTTGTCCAGCACCGGAAACAGTGTCTCCTCCGTGATCGGCTTCACAAGGTACTGCGATGCATCCACGCCAAAAGCATCCAGCGCATGTTCCCTGGATGATGTGAGGAAAATGATCCTGCCATTGTTGCCCATGCTGCGCAGCTCACGCGATGCATCCGTACCTAATTTTCCAGGCATGTATATATCCATCAGGATACAGTCCGGCATGTACTCTTTCTCCCTGACCTTATCGAGTAGATCATCGGCGCTCTCAAACCGCTCGATCGCAAACGCTGCCCCGGAATGCCTTTCCCCGTAATGTCTCAGCATCCGTTCCGTCTTATCCAATTCCGCCTCCTCGTCATCACAGAGTGCTATCAGATACATCCCAAGTCCCTCCTCTTTTCCTCTTTCAGATTACCAGTATCTCATGTTGCCGCAGGAATATTCATGATCAGCCGGAACACAAACACCCCGTTGTCATTCTTAAAATCATACTCCCCGCCAAAGTTCTCCGCTGTCTTGATGATGCTCAGCACACCGATCCCGCCCGTAAACTCCGGTTTAGGCTGCCCGTTTTTCATTTCCGTCTCGATCCTGCAGGTATTGCTGCAGATGATCGCCAGCTTGTTTTTCTTCCGTTTGAGCACCAGCCGGATAAAACACTCCCGCTCTGACGACTGCTTCTTTACCTCGATGCAGCCATAGATCGCATTCTCGTAGGCGTTCGCCAGTATTGTGACGAGATCGATATTGGGTATCGTCAGATTCCCGCCAAGATCGACGTCCAGCGTGACATTGATCTGCTCTCTCCTTGCCTTTCTGGTATATGCCGACAGGAGATTGTTGACTGTCGTGTTGGCACATATGCACTCCGCTATGTGCTCGTTCATCTCCCTGTCATACTCCTTCAGATACTGCAGGAGCTCCTCGTTCTGCCCTCTGCGGGCGTGTTCCGCGATCACGGCGTTATGATGCCTGGCGTCGTGACGGATGCGCTTTCCGGACTCCACCGATTCCTGCAAAATCTCCATGTTGCGCTCCAGCAGCCGGTGGTTCATCTGCATCAGCTGGTTTTCTTTCTGGTACTCCCTCTCCTTGCCGATGTGCAGATACAGGCGGAAGATCAGCAGCTGCAGCGCGCCAGTCAGGAAAAAGTTCGTGATGATCTGGAACAGATGGTACGGTGTCTGCTCCGCCGCTCTGGGATTCATGATGAACCCTATGCCAAAGAGGATACTGATGATCATGACGCCGACGCTGAACCTGTCCAGTTCGTTCTCCACATAATATCCAAATCCCCTGATATCCACCTTGATCTTCCTGTCGATAAAATATGCCATAAACGTGATCAATACAATGCGGGTGACGATATCCGCCCACACATTCCTGTCAAAAAAGATGACAGAAACCTCGATACCCCCGATCAGAAATACCGCCAGCAGATAAAAGGTGAGTGCAAGCTTGTACACCGTCAGATAGACCGGATCCCTGCTCATAAAGACTGCAAACACACAAAAGCAGACGAACATCGCAAAAGCCACGATGCGCACACAGTTCGACCAGTCCAGCATATACCAGATACAGGCCGGCACAGTCACCGCCACACCAAAAAGAATATAACATACCACTGTCTTTCTGCGGTCATACCGCGGTTCGCTGAGCAGTGAAAACAGCAGGATCGTCCCGACCAGACTCAACGCAAACCGGATGAACGCTATGTATACCGAACCTCCCAGCACGGCAGCCACCTCCCTTACAGATACTTGTCGATCGCCTTCACCGTCTCCACAAGCCCGATCATCAGCTTTCCTGCCTGATCCGCCTTGTGGCTGGTGGCTGTCCCTAGCTCCGCCGCCTGCTGCGTGCTCGCCGCCACCTCCTCGCTGACTGCCGAGATGTGGCTGATGCTGTCCACGATCTCATTGTTGGCTTCCAGGATCTCCTCTATCTTCCCGTAAATATCCTGCACATTGGTGTGAAGACCGCCCATGCGGCTGCCGATCTCCCCAAACTGCGCACTCGCGTTTGTGATCAGCTCGTGCTCCGTTCCCGCCGCCATCATGACATTATCGACCGTGTCCTTTGCCATATCGGCATTTTTCTTCAGTTCGTCGACAATCTTGCGTATCCCCTCCGTCAGGTTTCTCGTCTCGTCCGCAAGTGCGCGGATCTCCTCGGACACCACGGCAAATCCCTTTCCCGCCTCGCCTGCCCTCGCACTCTCGATCGACGCATTGAGTGCCAGCAGGTTCGTCTGGCTGGAGATCGAGAAGATCCTCTCCGTGATATCCTCCACCGCCTTTGCATTTGAGATCAGGCTTGCCACGGAGGACACCACCTGCTGATTTGCCTCCTCGGTCTTATGCGCCTGCGTCTGCAGACGGTTCACGGTCTGTTGACCCTCCCGCACGGCTCCCTCGGAGCGCTCCGCCATCGCGAGCATCTCATCGGACATCTGCTTCGTCTCGAGGATCATGCTCTGGATATTGCCGGTCATCACTGTCTGTCTCCCGATACTCTCCGCATTGCTGCTGTTTCCCTCCGCGATATCGCCCAGCTCAGACACCGTGGAATCCACATCCCGGCTCAGCTGTCTGATGTGCTCCGCCGCCTCCGCCGAATTCTGCCTCACACAGGCAGCCACCTCCAGCACTTCACTCAGGAGCGCCGTGCTCCTCTCCTTCTCCTGATTGATACTTGCGATCTTCCTGGCATTATTGTCATTGGATATCTGTGTGGTTCCGCAGAGCACGATCATATACACCACTGCAGACGCACCCTGGAGCAGGAGCGATGTACTGTTGAGCGGCGCACCCGAATGCATATGTCCGAGCACTGCCACGATATAGATCACATCCAGCACATTGATCGCGCCAAAGACTATGGCGATCCGCAATATCAGCTTCAGATCATAGTACAGTATATAGATCACCGTCAGCGGGAAGACCATCATGAACACAAGGTCATTCTGTGCGCCGAACACAGCAAGCCCGTACACCGCCATGTAACCGATCACAGAGATATGCTGGAACACCAGGCTGTCCTTTTTGTGAAAATAGACCGCATAGCATGCTATCATGGAAATGACGACCGACACATCCACAGCAAGCATAAAGCCCAGGCTGATATTTCCCTGCACATAATCGCCAATATACCCAAAAAACAGAAGCATATCAATGATCGTAACGATCGTCAGCACAAATTTGTTCACTCTCTTTTCTTTTCCGTACTGCGTTTTTGCCATTCAAATCATCCTTTCTTATTCTATTGCGTTCCATTGCGATTCCATTATGCCAGCGTGTGTCTCTAAATGCCCCGGACCTTCTCCGCTGCTCCCCCCGCACACTTCCTCTGCATGGGGCCGCGCATAAAAGAAGTTGCCAAAGCTTCATTTGGGGAAATGATTGCCTCAGCAACTTATAGGAGTAATATGAATTGCTACTGCAGTGCAATCCAAAAATATTATACTACATAATTTGTCGAAAAAAATATGTCAGGAATGATTCGCACTTTTTTCGGTATAATTTGCAGACCCGCAGATCTATTTTGTTGCGCGCCTTTCGTCGATATAGTATGCCAGCAGCGCTGCCGTCCCGTCGACCCCCAGCCTGCTGCTGTTTATGGAAATGTCATAATTTCTGGATTCGCCCCATTTCCTGTCGCAGTGCCCGTTGTGGTATCGCCTGCGCTTCATATCCTTCTCGCGCATCCTCCGCTCCGCCTGCTCCTCCGACAGCTGGTACAGCCGCATGATTCGCTCGATCTTTTTGTCCCTGTCCCCGAGCACAAAGATCGATATCATACTGCTGTATTCCTTTAAGATCGTCTCGCTGCACCTGCCCACAATGACAAAGGACTCACCTGCCTCCGCTTTGTTTATCAGATGCTCAAACTGCAGCAGATACAGGTTTTCTTCCGGCGAGCTGCTGTAGCCGCGCACTGTCCTCGACGCCAGCCTGTTCCTGTGCTTCTCGTCCAGCCCCCGCAGATCCTGCATATCCAGATTCTTGTCCGCCGCGATCTCGTCCAGCAGATTGTGGTCAAGCAGCTGGATCCCATAGTGTTTTGAGAGCCGCTCCGCGATTTCATGACCTCCGCTGCCATATTCCCTGCCCACAGAGATGATTAATTGTTTTTCCATCAGCTTCGCCTCCCTTTACAAATATCTGACATAAATGATGAGCATGGAGATCAGCACTACGAGCACCGTGGCCGGCATCATCTTCTTGCAGTACTGTCCCCACCTGATCACGTAACCCTCCCTCGCCGCTGTCGCGATGCCGACAACATTGGCGGATGCGCCGATCGGTGTGGCGCTTCCGCCGATGTCCGTCCCCATCGCCAGCGTCCACGCGAGCATGGACAAGTCCACACCGTACGTGACGGACAGCGTCCTGATGATCGGTATCATCGTCGTCGCAAACGGAATATTGTCAACGAACGCACTGGCAACCGCCGACAGCCATATGATGATCGCGATCATGACCATGACATTGCCGCCGCTGATCCTGCCGATAAATGCCGCCATGATCTCCAGGGTCCCCGTCTGCTCCAGACCACCGATCACGACAAACAGACCGATGAAAAACAGCAGTGTCTTGTAATCCACCTTCCGCAGCAGCGTGACCGCATGCCGCCACGACGTCACCAGCGTCGCAGCCGCCACGATCGTCCCGATCGCAGACACCGTAAGCCCTGTCTGTGCGTGTGTGACCAGCAAAACGATCGCAGCCCCAAAAATAATGCTGCTCACGACAAATCCCTTCCTGTCCGTGATCGTCGACTCCGGGCTTGGCAGACTGCCGTAATCGACCGCCTCCTGCGCTCCCGTTTTCAGTTCCCTGCCAAACAGCAGATAGAAATAGACCAGCACTGCGATCAGCGATATCCCGGCGATCAGCCCTGTGTTCGTCACAAAATCCGTGAAGGAGTACCCCAGCGATGTCCCGATGATAATGTTGGGCGGATCGCCGCACATCGTAGCCGAGCCTCCCAGGTTCGCACAGAATATCTCAGACAGGATCATCGGGACCGGATTGAACTTCAACAGCTGTGAAAGCTCGATCGTGACTGCTGCCAGAAACAAAATGACCGTGATGCTGTCAATGAACATCGCCAGCACGGTCGACAGAACCATAAACGTGACAAACAGCGGGATCACCTGATACTTTACAAGCCTGGCGATCCGCATGCACAGCCATCTGAAAAAGCCTGCCCTTGCCATGCCTTCCACCATCACCATCATGCCGAAGATAAACAGGATCGTCTCCCAGTTGATGCCGGCGCTGCTCTCTGCCGACTCGCCGGACAGATACCAGAAATCCGCCGTGAAGATGCTCTGCAGATTCACCGTCTCGATCACTGCCGCCATGCTGTGCATCCCCACTCCGAACACAAAAACCACCGTCAGCAGTGCACACACCAGCGACACAACATGTCGCTCCACAATTTCAGTCACTATAAAAACAAACATTGCAATAAAGATGATTACTGCAAATACCTGCGCTAACATATGAATCCCTTCTTTCTAACATTATATTGTATGTCATGATATCATGCATTGATAATGTTAGCTTCGCTTTTTCCCGTCCGACTGGTGCATAAAATCCATGACAAGCCCGTCGGATGTCTGACAGAAAGGCTGCAGCACCGCCAAAAGCCCAAAAGTCCTGCGATGCAATGTAAGGGCTCGGTTCAGGTGGGAAAAGGAGGGGAGCGAATGCAGTTCGATCGGCTTCTCTTCCGCATTTCTGCCCTCACCGAGCATCTCACTGCCACACATTTTCAGGCTGTTGATGTCGGCGTGAAGTGACATGGGACAAAAGGCAGTCTCCGCCATCGGCCCGCGCAGAAAAAAGGCGTCCCTCGCCGCCGTATCAAGATATATCCCCGTCAAAAACAATATGATCATCAATACCAGGCTGATGATCCGACACTTCCTCTTCTGCACGATGCTTCCTTCCTCCCTGCCCAGAACGTCGTAATTATAGCACACTTTTATATTGATGGAAAGAGGATATTTTTTATCCGGCTATACGGGAATCGACAGACCGCTGCTCCACGACTCGCACAGACTGGTCATGGCAATCAGATATCCAAGAATTACTTTTGGCACGGAATATTCTTCTGTCTGCTGTGTCTCGTCAAGCAGGCTTATGAGAGATGACGGCGACGGCTTCTCAGAACATACAGTCCTTGACAGTTGCCTCAGGCTGGTCTGTAGTTGTCTGTTCATCCTTGTAAAATTTTCCATCCCTTGGATTATACCACCATAGAAAAACTTTTTTATGAGACGTATCCCAGAAAGCGTCCAGTTTAAGCGTTGCCGTCCCTCCGCCTGGAAAGTACACGCAGAGCGTTTTCCGGTCGGGACTTGCGCACGCCTGAATATGCAGATCCATTTTATCCTCTGGCATCTCCGGGCAGATTTCCCAGACAGGCTGATAGGTCATGATCTGCAGATCATCTGACAGCGCCCGTATATACCGGATCTGTTCAGCCCCCTCATAATGCAGGGCCTCATACCATGTACAGGGATTAAAATCACTGCGCTCCTTCTCCGAGATACTGCACCACACACATCCATGCCCATAGGTGTGGCCAAAAGCGCCTGAAAACAATGCCCAATAAGCGCGCTTCCGCACCATCCATGCGCCATGAAAAGGCGTATTCTCAACTTTCTGGTCATATTTCAGGTCTTTATCCAGCACACCTTTTGCCAGTCCCTCTGCCATCCGCCGCCAGACATTTTTATAGTCCACGCCCAGATGAATCGGCTGCCGGTCTCCGCCCAGACACCAGAGAATGTTATTCCTGTCTTTGTAGCGGTGTCCGATCCACTGTCCATAGCGGTATGCATTCTCTTCGGTCACAGTCTTATCAAATGTCTGTCCCATCCAGTTGCAGCCCACGACCAGCTGCCCCCACACAGGCAGAAGCAGCACATAAAATCCATACGCTTGTGCCCGGTCAAGAATCCAGTCCAGATATTCAAAATATTTCTCATTCGGGGTATTCAGGTCGTTATTGAGCAGGGCTTTCTCCCCGGCAGGATTTCGCATCTCCACATCCTGCTCCGGATCCAGCGCCACGATCTGCAGCACGGTAAATCCCTGATCTTTCCTTGTTTTCATATAATATTCCACATCATCCCATTTGATGCGCTGCGGCATTGTCCACACCGTATCTGCCAGCCATGTGAACGGCGTGTTGTCCGCATGGACAAAATAGCGGTTATTTTCCGAGATTTTCAGTTTTTCCATATGATTCCTTTCTTAATTTCATACTATGATGCCAGGGGCAAAAGGGTATTATGAATTGACTTTTGCCTCCAGCATCAAACTATGTTTTTGATAAAGCAACGCATCAATTCTATTCACTTGTTCTGTAGCCATTTTTCGCATCATTTCGTTGTTAAGCAGCTAACAGTTTTTCAGATGTGTATCAAACGCCTCGATCTGCTCGGGTGTCAGATTTACAAACGGCGTATCGTTGAGCATAATCACCGTCATGTCGCGCATCCCTGTCGGTACTGCCTTCCATTCCGGAATGAATTTTTCTACCACAGCCATCGCGGTTTCGCTTTCCAGCAATTCACTAAACGGCGATTTGGATGAATAGATTTTGATAATCGGCACTTCCGGCATATATGTATATTCATAGGTTCCTGCCGGCACCTCGATTGGCTCTTTTGCAGTATTTGGCAGAACAATCTTTGCCGACGCGCCAAACGGCACAGTCACCTTCAGCTGAAATTCCCCGCTCTTTTCCACATTCCAGCAAATCTCATAAAGACCTGCAATGGACTGATATTTCATGGCACAAGACGTAATCCGGTAATCCGGCTGCGGCGCAATCGTCACATGCGTGAATCCGGGATGCGCTTCCTCGATATGCAGGCCTGCCATATTCCAGTACATCCACTCCACAACGCTCCCATAAGAATAATGGTTCAGAGAATTCATCTCAGTACCGCTGATCCTGCCATCGGGCAGAATCGAATTCCAACGCTCCCAGATGGTGGTTGCCCCCATATTGACCGCGTACAGCCAGCCAGGGCAATCTTCATTTAAAAGCAGCTTATAGGCCAGCTCGTTATTACCATAATCGGACAATACTTTGTTCAGCAGACAGGTTCCTACAAATCCTGTCTTCAGATACCCTTTGTTGACTTTCAGTTTTTCTTTCAGAAAATCAGCAATCCGTTCTTTGCTCCCTTCCGGGGCAAAATCCATGTACAGCGCGACTGCATAGGCTGTCTGTGTCGTCAATGCAAGACGGCCGTTTGCGGTAAAATACTCTGCCTGCAGCGAAGCCTTGATCTCATCCGCCAGTGTCCTGTAAGAAGCTGCATCTTCCTCTCTGCCCAGAAGCTTCGCCGCTTTCGCCACAATATCCGCAGAGTGATAATAATATGCCGTGGCGATATATCCGTCCTCGGTTGCGCCCTTAAAGCCGTCATCTCCCTCGCCGTCCAGCGCCAGCCAGTCGCCAAAATGAAATCCTACATCCCAGCGGCGCCTTCCTCCTGTGGCTTCATCAATTCCTTTGATATAATCCACCCACTGCCGCATACTCTCAAACTGTTCCTTTAAGATGCTGATATCCCCATAATATAAATACAAATTCCATGGAATGATTGTCGCTGCGTCACCCCACACGGAACAGGTCGGACCATTCTCATGAAAAACCGGTATGACAGAGGTCACATGTCCGTATTCCTGCTGCGTCTCATACAGATCATGGCTGAACTTGCGCAGGAAATTGTAGCTGTCCATATTAAAGCATGCCGTGCCTGAGAATACCTGTGTGTCCGCGGTCCATCCCATGCGCTCGTCCCGCTGCGGACAGTCCGTTGGAATGTCCACATAATTGCACTTCTGTCCCCACATCGCATTCTGAATCAGCTGGTTTACCTTGTCGTTGTTTGTGGTGATCCATCCAGTCTGTTCCATGTCGCTGTAGAGCACGCAGCCGGTAAACTGCTCTGTGCTGATTTCCTTTGTAAAACCTTCCACCTTGACATAGCGGAATCCATAATACGTAAAATGCGGCTGTACATCCTTTGCAATTCCGTCTGAAATATACGTAAATTCTGCCTTGGCTGTCCGCAGATTATCCCGGTAAAAATTGCCGTCCTGCAGTACCTCGCCAAACTGCATATGAATCTTAACTCCCTTGGGCTCATCAACAGAAAACCGCACAAATCCCGCCATATTCTGTCCCATGTCAATCACGGTTTCCCCAGCCGGTGTATGGATAATGTCGGTTGGCCTGATCTCCTCCTTGACAATGACCGGCTGTCCGTATCTGGCCGTCAGGCGCTGTGTAGGACCATCTAAAATCTCGGCATCATATAATTCAGGAGCGTCGGATGTCGGAACAAATGTTTCTCCATCATAAATATTACTAAAAATTACATCTCCTGCTTTGACCTTCCAGGATTCATCGGAGAGGATCTTATCCTCTCCTCCCTGCGCATCCTGCATCACCAGCTCCAAAATCATTTTGTGCTGATCGCCATAGTTATTGACGGCATGATCCAGACCAAATCTCCCCTTATACCATCCGTCTGCCAGAAATACTTCCAGCTTATGCTGTCCGTTCTTAATCTGTACTTCATAAGTCTGGTACTGAATCCAACGGTTGTAATCGGTACACCCCGGCGTCAGATATTCATTCCCAACCCGCTCACCATCCAGGTATAACTCATACAGCCCCAGTCCCGTGACATAGATACGGCTCCTTTTATATGTCTTGTCCGTTGTAAATTCTTTGATTAGTACTTGGTTTGTATCCTTTAATTTGCTGCAGCCAATCCACTTGCCCTCCCAGGGTTCTTCCATCCTGGCAGTCTCAAACCATGCTGTATCGCTGACGGCGTACTCTCCGTTCTCTCCCCACACCTCTGCCTGCCAGTAATATCTGGTGCGCGGCTTCAATTCCAGCGCCAGATCTGTACCGATCATTGCAAGCCCGGATGATTTCCCGGTATCATATACTACATCCTCAAATTCCGTATCCAAAGCCACACGGATGCGGATGGCTTCGGCAGTTTTTGCCCTGGTATCTTCCACACGGAAGGATACCCTTGGCGACTTAATCTCATATCCCAATGGATTTGTCAGATGGTTTGTCTGCATCCCTGTAATTTTCATCCGTTATTTCCCCCTTTTCCAGAATAGCCTCATGGAGCCTGTTTAATGCTTCCGAAGTCAAAAATTATTTTTCCAAAAACGAAATCAGTGCATTTACAGATGCCTTTGCACCACCCAATGTTTTCATATCCGCGCTGAACTCATTGACCTTTTCCTTATAAGACGGATCATTTAACAAAATCTGTATCTTTTCTTTGAGCATCTCATTGGTGATTCCCCCTTTATCCAGAAGCGCAAATCCAAGCCCGTTGCGCTCAATCTGTCTTGCGGTAATGGCCTGCTCATCCATCTGCGGAATCGCGATCATAGGCACCCCATAATAAATGGATTCTCCTGTGCCGCCCATACCTGCATGGGGTGATAAAAACGGACGCCTGAGACAGAATATCCAGCTGCGGAACCATTTTTCCAAGCTCCACATTTGCCGGTAAGTCTGTCAGCGAATCCGGGTCGATTGCTCCCAGAGCAGCAAATACATTGATATCAAGATCCCTGACTGCATCGAACAGAATCGGATAATACTCCGGCCAGTTATTAAATGCTGTTCCAAGTGAGGAATATAATAGAGGCTTCCCGTTATCAGGCGCCTGCCATGTGCCGAATGTGCTTCGTTTGCCAATCTGCACCCCTGTAAACACAAAGCTGTCATCAAACGTTTCATAGTCGGGCACCAGACGCTTCTGCATCATCACAAGGTTCAGATCCCCCTGTCCATCAAAAATCTCTTTGACCGTCATCTTCCGGCATCCATATTTTTCAACATACCCGTCCGCAATCTGGTCCGCCGCAATCCGAAGCGGGTGATCCGCGGGAATCCCTTCAAAGGACGCCGCCACGGAGTAGCTTCCGTTGGAAGGATAGCTGGTGTACAGCATCACATTGGGAATGCCTAGGATATCTGCTGCCATGGTACCGGCAATACCTGCAAAATCATGAAGAATTGCATCCGGACGATCCTCTCGCAGTACACTTAAAACATCTTCAATAAATGCGCCTGCCTCATTCAAAAACAGGAAAGGAACCACAGCCGCAACATTGTCCTC
Organism: uncultured Lachnospiraceae bacterium; assembly: GCA_910585765.1. Taxonomy (GTDB): domain Bacteria; phylum Bacillota; class Clostridia; order Lachnospirales; family Lachnospiraceae; genus COE1. The sequence goes on from CAJUES010000038.1 coordinate 26,325, forward strand.
CTGTCCGTCATTTTTTTCTTCCTTGCTCTCATTATGTTTATCATTTTCTGCCATCCAGGACTTCATTGGCACAAATTTTGCACCGGTTGGCTCAATGACCTTCCTGAAATCTTCCGTTGTAAAATAAGTCACGCGGTGCCCCGCATTTACTAGCTCTGTTGTGAGCGACAGTGTAGGATTGATGTGCCTGAAAGCACCAAGCGATACGATTGCTAAATGCATAATTGATTCCTCCTGATTCTATTCTTTCTTAATAGTTCCCAAGACCATGCACAGGTTCTTGTGGCGAAATTACATGATGTCTCTTGTTGCATATTATTTTATAAAAATACGACCGAAACTACAATGTAGTTTTTTTTTGACGAGCCGACATATTTTTCTGTCATTCTCTGAGATGAATGTTTTTCCTGTTATAATATCTTTGTATAAGTCTGCTGTTTATTGCTGCTTTTTCGTTTTCTGTTTCTTTTCCGCATTCATAATTTTAGTTGTAACCAAAGATACTTTATGATACACTGATTATAAGTTTAGGAACTGTAGAAAAATAATGAAAGTACAAAAATTGAGACTGCGGTGGACAGCGCACTGTATACCATGCCGGAAGATTTTGGATTAAAAAAGTTGCTGATCGCACATAAAGCGGAGGTGAAACAGATGTGTATTACAGAGTACAATGAAGCAGAAACCATGGAGCAGTTTCGAGAAGAAGGACGGGAAGAAGGACGGGAAGAAGGACGGGAAACGGCGGCCGTTAATATGCTGAAAGATCATTTGGCATTAGATAAAGTTGTCCTGTATTCAGGTCTTTCGAGGGCACGCGTATTAGAACTGCAGAAAAATTTGATAAATAATTGAGCGCTCTGTCAGACAAACATGAAGGAGCTTTTATGGCATACTATATTACTTACGGAGAATTTCAGTATCATTTAAAAGAATATTTTCAGAGAACGGGAAATCGGATGCAGTTTCCGGAGATGACAACCTATCTTTATCGAAAGGGTCTTTTACTGGACGCACCCCCTTGGGAACATCCAGTAAATAAGATGTATGGACCTATGACGGATGAGGAATTTGACAAGGTTATAGATTCTTTCGTACTGTCCCTGACACCGAATACTCCTGTCACTTCGGCTGTCAACGAGACAGATATTATTCCACAGGCCAGGGATGTTTATGTGATCTGGCATCCCAGGTACACCCGTCCCAGCACGCATACCCACAATTATTTTGAAGTGGATTTCGTCGCTTCCGAACAGTGCTCCTTTGTATTTGAAAATGAGGAAAGAATCCTAAAGACTGGCGAGTTATGTATTGTTGCGCCTTATTCCAAACATGATCTAACCATCAATGATGACGAAACTACCGTCTTTTGTATTATGATCCGGAAAAGCACTTTCAATACGACATTTTTCTCCCTGATGTCGCAGAAGAATCTGCTTTCCTATTTCTTTCGGACAATCCTGCACGGAGATTCCCATGCGAATTATTTATTATTTTATTCCGAGGATGTTGTCTGGCTGAAAAATATCATCAGGAACGCGATAGCTGAATGCCACAAGGGAGACGACCTCAGCAACAACAACTGTATCAGTTGGATTCATCTCTTTTTCTCGCAATTAATCCGCGACTACAGCAAGACCGTTCAATTTTATAACCACCAGATGGGAACCGATTTTTCGCTGGTTCTCCAGTATATCCAGCACAATTACCGGACTCTGACGCTGGCCTCTCTTGCAGAATTTTTTCATTACAGTGAGGCGTACTTAAGCACACTGATCAGACAGAACACAGGCTGCAGCTTCACCTTCCTTGTGAAACAGCTTAGAATGGCAGACGCCGTCTCTTATCTGACCAATACACAGATGAAAATCGGGGAGATTGCCGAGAATGTCGGCTATAATTCTGCGGACCATTTTTCGAGAGTATTTCGCACAACGTATCAGATGTCACCGCAGGAGTACCGCAAAACGCATCAGACGTTGGAAGAATCATTTACACCGTTTGCGGAGATTTAAATTATGTGTACAAACATGCGTTCATCCATCGCGAAATCAGCCGCGAAAGCAGATAATCCCCTGATAGATGATATCCTGTCCCAATTGGTCAATTCTCTGTGCCATACACTGTCATCCAAAGAACTTTATTAATGATAATGCTGCCGTGTTTCCAGCGTACTCTGCACAAATTCGGGACTTTCGGATCCAACTATTTCTCTACACAATCGTGATCGCGGCAAAATCCACTGTCCCTTCTATCACCTTAATATAGACACTGTGAACGCCTGTTGTCTGCTTTAATTTTTCCGACCTTTCTTCCCATCCGGCGGAGCCCACGGTCATGGAAGACACCTCCTCACCGTCCGGCGAGTCAAGCAGCACCTGTACCTTCCCAGTTCCCCGGAGTTCCAGCGTGATCTCTTTCTCATCCCCATCAAAAGCAAAATACTTGAATCCTGCCACTGCACCCTCCCTGAGATTTGTAATATATGGCTTGAACCCCTTTTCATAATCAGTATCCTCTTCCTCTGTGATATAAGGCATATCTGCCGGAAGTTTAGGAAACATTTCACCGAGAGCCGGTTCTACCACATGCCCGACAGCGCTGCGGTCTTTCTCTGTGAGATGGCATGCGATATAAGACAGATATGTATTCTTTGCAGGAAGCGGTCCGCCATTGAGCCCGCAGCTTGTGATCTCAATCTGCGGAATCGTCCCGTCTTCTGCAATCTGCACTCTATCTGCGCAGCCTTGTCTGGAAAATCCAGTGCCGTGGGTCTGGCGATACCAGAAAATATATACTTCCCCGTCAATTTCCACAAGTCTGCCATGGTTATTGCCTGTATAATTTACAGCAAGCTCATTGCCCTGATAACCCAGATCGCCGTTTGATACAATCACACCCTGATATGTAAAGGGTCCTTCCGGAGTCCTTGCCATCCCATAGCAGAGCTCATGACCCTGCAGACTGGAATACACAAAATAATACCAGTCACCAATCCTTCGAATACTGGATGCTTCAAAGAATGGGTGTTCTTCATATCCCGTTCCTTTGGCAGTGTCTATACCATTGGCCACACATACCGGATCACTAATAATCGTATGCATATCATCTGCAAGCCGCACCATCATTGCACCTGGAAAAATAACGTTTTCCATTCCCGGAAAGCGGAATTTCGTCGCTGACAGCAACAGAGATCACATTGGTAAAATCAAGGGAATAATACAGATAATATCTGCCGTCCGGTCCCTTGGCGACATCCGGCGCATACAGTAAATGCGGATTCTCTGGTGTTCCTGACGGCATATCGATCACAGGAAGCTCTCCCTCATAGGGCGCTCCATTGAGCGGATCCTGATCTTTGCGATAGCTGACTCCCTCACACCGCCAGTTGCCAGGATCATCGACCGGCGCGCTCCACACAACATAGTCTCCCTCGCAGAATGATACGCCATTTCTGCTGTCATGACTGCCATATAGATAAACTCTCCCATCAAACACATGCGGTTCGCCATCCGGCACAAATTCCCATGATGGAAGGTATGGATTCAATCCTAATGCTTTCATAAACACCCTCTCCTATCTTCTATTTCTTGCGCAAATTAAATAAGTTATAACCTGTCAGTCTTTGCTGACATATTTGATGCAGACGGATTCTATTCTTTATGAATGATTGCATTTACCCCTTCACATATGATAACATTAGATTCGATCGGACTGGTATATTATTTCCTGTTCTTTGTTTTGATTGTCCATGCACATGAATCAAGCAAGGGAACGCCCTTCCCTCCTGCCTGATTCATGTACAATCGAGTTTGCCGGCCTTCCGGACAGCTTTGAATCAGAAGGATACGACCGCACTCATATGCGGCTTCCAGACTGTCAGAATCGCTTAATCGAAGAAATCCTTTCTGTACAGTCCGAGGTGATTGTCGTACTTCATAACGGTTCTCCGGTTGAGATGCCCTGGCTTCCCAAGGTGAAGGGACTTTTAGAAGCCTATCTTGGCGGACAGGCTGTGGGCGAGGCTCTTGCAGATATTTTATTCGGCAAAGTCAATCCATCCGGAAAACTGGCGGAAACATTACCCTGTAAGCTCTCCGACAATCCCTCCTACCTGACATTTGGCAACGGGGAAGCCGTCGAATACAATGAAGGTCTTTTCGTGGGATACCGTTATTATGACAAGAAAGAGATGCCCGTTGCATTTCCGTTCAGATATGGACTCTCATATACAACTTTTGTTTATAGCAATCTGACTGTCAGCCAGAGCGAAATCTCTGACAGCGATACCCTCACGGTAACTGTAGATGTGACAAACACCGGCAGCACAGAAGGCAAAGAGATTGTCCAGCTCTATGTCCGCGATCTGACAGACGCAGTACAACGCCCGTTAAAAGAATTGAAAGGCTTTGACAAAGTATCGCTGAAACCCGGCGAGACCAAAACGGCCTCCTTCACACTCGATTACAGAAGCTTTGCATGGTACCACACAGGCATTCAGGACTGGTATGCGAAAACCGGCGATTATGAAATCGTGATCGGCGGCGCCTCCCGCGATATCCGCCTGACACAAAAGATTCACCTGAATACCAAAAAGAAACTGCCCTTGAACGTCCATATGAATACCACACTGGGAGAATTGCTGTCCGATGAGCGCACGATTCCATTTGGACTGGATTTTAAAAACCGCATGGATGCGTTCTTTGGCGCGCAACTGACACCCCGGATATAGACAGTTCAAGTTCCAAGGAAGCGATCAGAGACGCGATGAACAATGCTATGATCGCTTCCATGCCCTTGCGCAACATGGTGACCTTTGGGCTGGTTGGCAAAGAAGATCTTCAGAAAATGCTGGATAAGATCAATTCCTTATAAATTCCAAAAAAGGACTGACAGCGCTTTCTCTGCACTGTCAGTCCTTTTTCCTGATTTTCTGTTTTTCGTTTTCATGTCATTTACTTCTTCATCATCTGGTACAGTTTTGCAGCTTCCGTTACATTCCCGCTCTGTGCGAGGAGACCACATACGATCTCAGCCTGATACTCCCTGTATGTCTTGACGATTTCCTTAAAGATACCATGTTCCTTGCGGTTTGCTGCATAATTCTTTTCTTTTAATGCGATTGTACTCATTGTCTTAATCTCCTTTTCTATCTGATTTCTAACTAAGGGACTGTTAATTCTTAACAGTTCCTAAGTTTATTTTCTGTTTCCCTGTTACAAATATAGTTTACTGTTTTCCGAGCCAGAAAAACAGGTCAGAAATTAACTTATTTTAAGGCGATATTGACTTTTATATCTTGTTTTTATAAGATACTATCATACGAAGCGATAAAAAATTACAACATTATTAAATTATTAACAAGTTTCAATTATGAAAGGGAGTCCATCATGAAAGAACCTGTTTATGAGACCATCCAGTATTTAAATCCTCTGGGAATCAGTATGCAGTATATCACAACCCCGGGCGGCTACCACCCGATGCACTGGCACGAAGATCTGGAAATCCTTTATCCATTAAATGGCACCGTCACCATATGGGTGGACAAAAAAACATATCTGTTAAAAGAACGACATTTCTCCGTGATCGAATCCGCCCAGGTACACAGTACCTGCTCCCTCGCCGATGCATCCATGTTTCTCTGCATTCATTTGTCCAAAATGCAGTTTAAGCACTATCTGCCGGAGATTGAACTGCGCAGCATCAACTGCATTCCCGATGAAGTGATGGATGACCACTTCCCAGAATACAGGAACATCTGTGAATTGTTTGAAGCCATGACTCGGCTGTATATAAAAGAACTCAGCTTCCATTCGCTGGAAGCTGAGGGTATTCTCCTACAGATTATCGCACAATTGCTGCGCAGTTTTTCAGCGGAAATTCCTTTTGCAAGCACGGTTGACACACAATCCAGGGAACGAATCCGCGAAGTGATTTCCTATGTAGAGACAAACTTCCGCGATCCGATCTCCCTTCTGGATATTGCGGGCCACTTAGGACTGACGAAAGAATATTTCTGCCGCTTTTTCAAAAAAAGTATGGGTATCTCTTTCTTAAAGTACTTAAATGATGTCCGCCTTTCCCATATTTATCAGGATCTCCAGAACACGGACGCACCCATCGCAGAAATTATGGAGCGAAACGGATTTACCAACCAAAAGCTTTTCAATCAGGAATTCAAAAAACAGTACGGCCAGACGCCGTCCGCGGTCCGGCATCCGCGGAATTTTGCAATGGAAGGAGAACAATGATGACATTTAAAGAAACCTTTCCAGATCATTTAAAAATGAACCCTCTGGAAAATATTTTTAAGCAATATTATAGCCACTTTCCGGAGCGCAGCCTGCAGCTTCCCCATACCAGTGAATCTACTGTAATCAGTCCATGCCGGTTTCAGTTCATGATCCCCGACCTTTTTCCCATTCATATAAAAATTGAACTGTCCAAGCCCGCAGACCTTTGCCACGGCGCTTTTCACTGCTTTTTCGATATCGAATTCTTTTCTTGCATAAAACGGTCTTGCAGTCTGTTTGGAGTCCTGTTACGCAAACAGTCAGCTCCTCACCATCGAATACTTTGCATTTTTTTATGTCCTGGAAGGAACCTGTCTGCTTACAACAGTACACTCAAAGCGCACGATGCAGACTGGGGAACTGTGCATACTGCCTCCTGATACGCCCTATTCCATTTTTACGAAGCCAGAGGATTCAGGAAGCGTGATCGTATCCTCCGCACAGGTTCTTGTATCATAAAAAATACAGATAACATTCTTCTGCGCAGTGCCCCTGATACAGATATTCCGCCGCGATGAAATCCTGCCGATCTTCGGCGCTCATGCGCGAAGTCGCACTGACTACATTGCGGAATATCGGCTCCGCCTCGCCCAAAAATCTGTTCCTGTTGTTCGGGCGGCATAGCGGCAACCTGCATCGCGCCTGTAATCTGGGCGGGAATCGCTTCCAGAGGGCCCGGAAGATGTTCCAGGATATCCCTTAAAAATCCAATCCGCTCCGGACTTTCTCCTTTTAAGCTGCCTCCCTTTGCCCACCAGAGAATCTCATGCTCCGGGTCAAGGAAGATCTCACCGTGGGTACAGTAGGCTCCCACAGAAACCGCACGCCAGAACCTTCTTGACATCTCGCGTCCAGAGATACTTCCCAGAAATGAGACAGATTTCCCTCATAGCAGCACTCGTCCATAACGACAGGCTTGTGGTATTTTTCCCTTAGATCGGCAAGCCGCCAGAATGCCTTGGACTGAATGGAAAGATGTGTAATATTCTTCCGGAAAGCATCCCACATCGGAAAACAGTTGTGGCAGGACAGAAGATGGTTCCACGGATCGTTTTTGGCCACAAATTCTTCGATATCCTCCCACTTTCTTGCCTCCAACGCATCCCAAAAGGCAAAACAGGGGGAATGCACATCCCATTTTCTGTCTGCGTCTTTCTCAAAGGCATACCACTGCGGGTCATTGTGATTGTAATCATAGCTTTTTGGAAACACACAGAAACGGATCTTATTAAAGGGCGCTTTTGCAAGAGAGTCCATGGTCTGATTGACCAGCTCCTCCGTCTGGTGCACCAAGGCATACACTGTCGTACGGACTCCGCTCTTGCACACTGCCGCACAACTGCCGGAGCCAACGGTTCGCCGTTTTTGCGGTTCCACGCCGCCGACGCTTCTCTCTGATTACTGATGCCGATACAGGCAATCTCATTTTTACAGATATGTGCTTTCTCAATCACATTTTTTATCACCTGGACGGTGTTGTCATAAATCTCATTTAAGTCATGAGACACCCAGCCTTTTTCACTAATGTACTGTCTGTGCTGCCACAATCTGGCTTACCATGGTGCCCAGACCGCCAAAGGGCGCATGCTCCTCCACTGTGACCACAATTTTTGCACTGGAAGCAGCACGGATCACAGCTTCCCGGTCTATTTCCAAGTATTCCTCTAAATCTGCATGAAATAAATCAAACGCGTCCTATAATTCCAAAATGTACTTACCTTGCGTACACGGCTCTCCTCAGCTACAGCACTTTCAAAATGCATGGAAGCATAGGAAAGCGGATCGTCCACAAAGCCGACCTGCTGCGCGACGCTCGAGGCGGCCTTTGACGGCTGCGGATTTTCATATAAATACAAAAGAAACAGCCTGATTCCGCGGTCAATAAAACTTGAACTCCATCCCAGTGACCCCGACGGATTTTTTGATGCCTGTTTCGCGGTGCCAAAATCGCCCGTATAAAAACAAAGATCATAATAGTCCCATTTGCCAATCTGATTCTAGCGCCTGTCCGCATCAAGTGCCTGATACGCTGCATAGAGCGTCAGCAAAGCAAGCTGTCTGAGGTCTGTTCTGATAATGTCGTGTTCTGTCAAATCCTGTAAATCAGCCGGGTCACATTCTTCGGAGTACTCGCTTTCTGCACACACCTCCATCGCCCACAGCCACTCATAGATGAAGTTCGCTTCCTGATACCGGCAGTCGTCCACGCAGTCCTTCGCAAGCTGTATTGCATACAGAAGCTTATCCCCGATTCCCTGATTGTCATAGTACTCTGTCACCCAATCCCTGTCCCAGTAGTCCTCGGAATAATCCTCGTATTCCTCCACATCAAGCGTCAGCTCACCTTCATCAATCTGGTTCATCCAGATCTTTAGCTGTCTCATCTTTTCATCTACAAATTCCTGAGACATGCGCACTGTTTTCTCTTTGGTTTGAGCTTTCACGCTGCCCGACGTGTACTGTGCGATCAGGTTTTCCATCTGCCGCTGCTGCTCTTTTGACAGAAACGTATTCATATCCAAGATAATTTGCAGCAAGTTTTCTTTCGTTAGTTTTTTCAGATTATTTTTCACTCGTGTATCTCCCTTTCAGCCAGCAAACGCTTCAATTCTGCAATTTCCGCATCCTTATCTGCAAGCTTTGCATCCTTATCTGCAATTTCCGCATCCTTATCTGCAATTTCCGCATCCTTATCTGCAA
>CAJUES010000039.1 GCA_910585765.1 uncultured Lachnospiraceae bacterium
AATTTGGACCTTTAGCTCAGTTGGTTAGAGCAACCGGCTCATAACCGGTCGGTCCCGGGTTCGAGTCCCCGAAGGTCCATTTGTTTTTTGTGTGATAATTTGTAGTATGTATTGTTTTGTGTTATAGAACACAGCTTCATAAGCTGTTGTATAATAGTATATTGGCCTCGTGGCTCAGTTGGTTAGAGCGCCGCCCTGTCACGGCGGAGGTCGTCGGTTCGAGTCCGATCGGGGTCGTTTGGTTTATTCGGGATCTTAGCTCAGCTGGGAGAGCATCTGCCTTACAAGCAGAGGGTCATAGGTTCGAGCCCTATAGGTCCCACGCAGGTTTATTGCGCCGGCGTGGCGGAACTGGCAGACGCCCGGGACTTAAAATCCCGTGGGTAGCGATACCCGTACCGGTTCGATTCCGGTCGCCGGCATTAGAAGATAAACTTATAATTTAATATGTGCGTTTAGCTCAGCTGGATAGAGCGTTTGGCTACGGACCAAAAGGTCGGGGGTTCGAATCCTCTAACGCACGGGCAGTGTATATTTGTACACGTTAAAAGGACTGGAAAACCAGTCCTTTTTTTATAGTTTGTCTTTGTGCGGGGGACCTGTGTTTGATGCGTTTAGGTAAAGTTTAATAAATAATTGTTTTTAAGAAAAGATTTTTTTAGAATAAATTTACAATACGAAAAAAAACGAAAATTCTTACGTGCACTATTCACAAAACAAAATATAATTTATCGTCAATTATTCCCATTGAAAATAAAGTGCACAATTGATAATATTAATTCATAGGAAAGTTACAACAAATTTATTCATTTATAAATCATTTTTTTAATTTATTTTAGTTATGAATTGTTCAGAAATTACTTGTGACAAGCACGCCGTACAGACGCTCAGCTGCAAAGAAGGAAATTGCAGGCGTAGCGGCGAAGGCATAAATGGCAATGTTTTATGTCAGGATTTTCTGATACCGCAGACGGACATTCAGACAAGTAATTGTCCTGAATAATTCATTAACAGTTCCTTAGTGAGAGAACCGCAGAAAATTTGACGAATATCAACGAGTAGGCGGTTTTACTTATGGCAGGCATCGGTATCGTTTCCAGTGATTGAAATTGCACGAAAAAGGATTATATTGGGTATTTTATTTATGTGCAATGTGATGGAAAATAGAATAGAAAAGTGAATTTGATACGACAACATTGTTAATGCGGTGAGGATTTATAAAATGTTTATTACTACTCTGCAGGCAGGGTATTAATAATAGAAATTTACAAACTACATATTTCATTAAGGAGAGGTAGAGAATATGAAAAAGCGTGTATTAGCATTAGTAATGTCAACAGCGATGATCGCATCTGTGTTGACAGCATGTGGCGGAAAAGAAGAGGCGCCAGCACAGGACACAAACAATGCATCTGCGGATAACAGTGCAGCGGCGGACAACAATGCATCTGCAGATAACAATGCGTCTGCGGACAACAGTGAGGCGGCAGATACCCAGACTATGGATTTTGGCAGCGGTACGATCAAGATCTGGGTTCCTGATGCGGTAACAGGTGTGACAGAGACGCTGTGCAACTCTTTCTTTGAGGCACATCCGGAGATGAACGGTTATACAGTATCGATCGAGCCGATGGGTGAGGGCGATGCAGCGGGCAATGTGATCACGGACGTTGAGGCAGCTCCGGATCTCTATGCGTTTGCACAGGATCAGATGGCACGTCTCGTTGCGGCGGGAGCGCTCACTACGATCAACGGTGATTATGCTACATTTGTGCAGGATTCCAACGATTCAAATGCAGCGGCAGCGGCAAAGGTTGGCAGCGAGGTTTATGCGTTCCCTCTGACATCGGACAACGGATATTTCCTCTATTATGATAAGAGCGTGGTAACAGATCCTTCCTCACTGGAGAAGATCATTGCAGACTGTGAAGCAGCAGGCAAGAACTTCTACTTTGACACAGGCAGCTGGTATCAGACGGCATTCTTCTTCGGTGCAGGCTGCGAGCTGGCATTTGACACAGATGAGGACGGAAACTTTACAGGTATCAAGAATACATATGCGTCTGAGAACGGTCTGAAAGCACTGAAAGCGATCAGGACAATGTCAGAGTCAAAGATCTACATGGATGGTTCCAATGTTGGCAACGCTGTGAATTGGGCGGCGATCGTTGACGGTACATGGGATTCTTCTGCTGCAAAGGAAGTGTTGGGTGATAACTATGCATGTGCAAAGCTTCCGACATTCACAGTGGATGGGGAGACATTCCAGTTAGGTGGTTTCGGTGGATTTAAGCTGCTGGGCGTTAAGCCGCAGGCAGAGGCAGGCAAATTGGTAGTGTGCCTGGAGCTTGCAAAATATCTGTCTGACACAGATGCACAGCTGGCTCGTTTCAACGAGGTTGGCTGGGGTCCTTCCAATGTAACGGCACAGCAGGATCCGGCGGTACAGGCTGACGAGGCGCTTTCAGCACTTGGCGAGCAGCTCCAGTATACGATTCCTCAGGGACAGTATCCTGGTGAGTACTGGTCAGAGGCAGATGCACTTGGCGAGACAATTTGCGGCGGCAACTTCAAGGGCTACACAGACGAGCAGCTTATGGCAGAGCTGGAGGCATTCTCATCAAAGATGGATGCACTTGTAAAATAAAAAACTGGCAGTTTTGATCAGGCATAAAATGCAAATATAGTAACAGTAAACAGTGCACAGCAGGGGACGGGTTCTCCTGCTGTGTATCACCACATGATAATCTGGAGGAAACTATGAAGGAAAATCGAATTGCCGGATTTTTTAAAGGAGTAGGGAACACTTTTGGATTTATCGGAACAGTATTCATAAAGGGTGACTGGAAGACAAAGCTTTCTTTCATAATTATGGGATTTGGCTCTCTCATGAGAAAGCAGTTTGCCCGCGGAATTGCATTTCTTGCCGTTGAAGTTCTCTACATTTGGTACATCGTGTCCTTTGGTGCGGGTTATATCAAGGATTTCGGAACCCTTGGAACCGTTGCGACCCGCGAAGAACCCGCTTACTTTAACGGAGTAGAAATCGGAAAGACGACGGTGTTGGGTGACAACAGCTTTTTGATCTTGTTATTCAGCGTCATGACGCTCTTTATCACTGCACTGTTCGTCGTTATCTGGTATATCAATATTAAAAACAATTATGAGTCCCAGTTAAGGCTGGAGGCTGGAAGGAAGCTTCCGACCAACAAGCAGGATCTGAGCAGTCTGCTGGATCATAACTTTGACAAGACACTTCTTGCGATTCCTGTGTTTGGTGTGTTCATGTTTGTGGTAGTGCCGATCGTCTTCATGATCATGGTTGCATTTACCAACTATGATGCAACGCATCAGCCGCCCACCAATCTCTTTTCATGGGTAGGGTTTGAAAACTTTAAGAATCTGCTTTCCATAGGGGGTTCGGGCTTTGGCTCAACGTTCTTTACTGTATTGGGTTGGACTTTAGTATGGGCATTTTTTGCAACATTCCTCAATTATTTTGGAGGTATGGCAGTTGCAATTCTGATAAACAAGAAAGGATCAAATTCAAGAAATTGTGGAGAACGATCCTGGTAATGACGATCGCGGTACCGCAGTTTGTATCACTTCTTTATGTAGGTAAGATGTTTGCGAAGGATGGTCTGATCAACGGTTATCTGATGAAGTGGGGCTGGATCGACAACGCGATTCCGTTCTGGACTGATCCACTGCTTGCAAAGGTCACGATCATCCTGATCAATGTGTGGGTAGGTATACCGTATGTCATGCTGATCACCACGGGACTTCTGATGAATATCCCGGAAGACTTGTACGAGAGTGCGCGCATTGACGGTGCGAATCCATGGCAGATGTTTCGGAAGATCACACTGCCGTATATGCTCTTCGTGACAGGACCTTATCTGCTGACATCGTTTACGGGCAATCTGAACAACTTCAACGTGATCTATCTGTTGAACACCGGTTCTCCACTGAGTACAGAGCTGACTGGCGGTGCGGGACGAACGGATCTGTTGATCACATGGCTGTACAAGTTGACGGTCAATGATACGAACTATAGAATGGCAGCCGTGATCGGTATCATGGTATTTGTGGTGACTGCAGTGATCTCGCTGATGGTATACAACATCTTACCATCAGTAAAGGATGAGGAGGGATTCCAATAATGGCAAGTAAGAAAAGGATTACAAATATAATTACTTATGTTGTATTGGTGCTGATCAGTATCATCTGGCTTTTCCCGTTCGTGTGTCTGGTGCTGCAGAGCTTCCGCTCTTACAATGAGATGGGCGGCGGTATGGTTGACTATATTATCCCAAAGAAATTTTCGCTGGATTCCTACAGGTTCCTCTTTGATCCGAGCAGCAATTTCGTGAATTGGTACAAGAATACGCTGATCATCTCGCTCTTCGTTACGATCGGTCAGACTGCATTTGTGCTTTGTACCAGCTACGTGCTTTCGAGAATGCGCTTTAAGGGGCGCGAGCTCCTGATGAGATTCTGGCTGATCCTTGGAATGTTCCCGGGATTCCTGAACATGATCTGTCTCTATTTCCTGTTGAAGCAGTTTGGACTGACACAGGAGGGCGCGGTTCCCGGCTTGATCCTGATCAGTGTCGCAAGCTCCGGTATGGGCTACTATATCTGCAAGGGATTCTTCGACACCCTTCCGAAAGCGTTGGACGAGGCGGCGAGAATCGACGGCGCTACGAGAGCGCAGATCTTCTTTGGAATGATCATTCCTCTGGCAAAGCCGATCATCATCTACCAGGCGTTGGTAGCGTTCATGGGACCATGGTGTGATTACGTGTTTGCTTCCTATGTGGCATTCGGCAACAGTGCAAGCTACAACGTTGCAGTAGGTCTGCAGAGATGGCTGTTTACAGGCGACTATCAGGGTTACTTCACCAGATTCTGTGCCGGCGGCGTGCTGGTTGCAGTGCCCGTTACGATCCTGTTCATGTGCCTGCAGAAGTACTACGTGGAAGGTGTGACTGGCGGTGCTGTAAAGGGTTAAGGCAAAATCGGACTCAAAAGTGGAATCGACTGGCAGAAAGACCGTGTAAAATTGTGGGGCGAGAGTTACCTGAAAGCGTACGGTCTCGATGAATAGAATAAAGAGAATAAGTAAGCACTTTGTACGACTCCTGTTATTGCGATAGCAGGGGTCGTTCTAGTACAGCGTTGCCTAAATAACAGTGAAAAACAGTGCCTGATATTTGTGACAGGACAAGGCGGAGGAAGGAGGCAATGCGGTGGCATTGTTGACTGACGACAACGCAGGACTGGTGCAAATAGCAGGTGCTGTATTCACTGCTATTTGCGCAATGCTGTACTAGTACAGTGTTTTTTTGCGTAATTGTGTGGTAGATACTGTTTCAATGGCAGTATGGTAGTACTGTCTGGAGATTTTAAGGATATGACAGCGCGTATCAATAATATATAGGAAGAGGGATGTATATGCGAAAAAAAGGTACGAAACGTATGTTTGCAATTACGATGGCGGCTGCGATGGCAGTGCAGCTTTGTGCATGTGGCGATGCGCAAAAATCCGATCAGCAGGAGGCGTCGAATGCACCGGCACAGGATATTGCCGGTGATGCGGACACTGTTTTGCCGACAGCAGATGCGGGGTCTGCCGGGGAGGACAGCGGGACAGCGCACACGGACACCGAGGCTCCTGGTGATGAGGAGAACGGCTCAGGGAGCGCGGAAGCCATCGTGTACGAATATGAGCAGGAATTGAATATCATCGATGACAATTACAGAAATTATTACGAGATCTTTGTCTACTCGTTCTATGACTCGGACGGGGACGGGATCGGGGATCTGAACGGTGTCATCCAGAAGCTCGACTATATTGAGGAGATGGGGTTCAACGGGATCTGGATGATGCCGATCATGCAGTCCCCTACGTATCACAAATATGATGTGGTTGATTACTGTTCCATCGATGAGGCGTACGGCACGGTGGAGGATTTTCAGAAACTGGTGGAGGAGTGCCACAAGAGGGATATCAATGTGGTGATCGATTTTGTCATCAATCATTCATCGTCGGAACATCAGTGGTTCGTCGATGCCTGTGCTTATCTGAAGGAACTGCCGGAGGAACAGGAGCCGGATCTGGCAGAGTGCCCGTATGTGGATTACTATCATTTTGCAAAGGAGCAGGTTAACGCGGACTATTATCAGGTCGGAGACAGCGGATGGTATTATGAGGGCGTATTCTGGTCTGAGATGCCGGATCTGAATCTGGCGAGCGAGGCACTCAGGCTGGAACTTGAAGATATATCGCGTTTCTGGATCGATATGGGTGTGGATGGGTTCAGGATGGATGCAGCCATGCATTTCGAGGAAAATGACATCGCCTTTAACACGGAGGCGTTAAATTGGCTGTACAGCTTTTGTAAGGGGCTGGATCCGGAGTTCTACATGGTGTCGGAGGTTTGGGCGAGCAGTTCTGCGATCGCGGATTATTATGCGAGCGGGACGCCGAGCATGTTTAATTTCGACGCCGCGGACGCGGAGGGAAAGCTGATCAAGGCGGCGAGAGGCAATTACAAGGCGGCAAGCTTTGTGGGGAGCATGGTGGGTTATCAGACGGAGTATGCGGCTGAAAATCCGGATTTCATCGATGCGCCGTTTATCACAAACCACGACATGGGGCGTGTCGCGAATGCGCTGATGAAGGATGCAAATGATATGAAGATGGCGTGTGGCTTGCTGATGACGATGAACGGCAGTCCGTTTGTGTACTATGGCGAGGAGATCGGCATGTCAAGTTCCGGCAAAAAGGACGAGAACAAGCGGCTTCCCATGGTATGGTCCGACACGGATGCGACGGGAATGACAAAAGGACCTTCGGATGCGGACAGGGATATTGTCTTTGCCTTTGAGGGAGCCGAGCAGCAGCTGGAGGATCCCTATTCTATATTGAATTATTATAAGAGGGCGGTGCGGCTGCGAAATGAGAATCCGGAGATCGCAAGAGGAAAGATCGAGATCGTGGAGGCATTGACAGAAGGGCACCAGGCGGCGATCACGAAACAGTACGAGGGCAGCACGATCGGCATCGTGTACAACACGTCGGATGAGACGCTCACGGTGGGACTGTCGGGGACGGTGCTTGCAGACATGGCGATTCGCGGTTATCTGACACTGAACGGGGAAGTGGTGGAACTTGCGGATGGCGGGTTGTCGATGCCGGCACAGTCCGTCTGCATATTGAAATAGCCCGGGTGAGCTTCTGTTCACTCATCAAGCGTAACAGTTCGGCCTTCGGCTTCCTGTTACAAGCATCAAGCCATGCAAAAACCGCTTCGCGAATGTCAAAGCCACGTACCGTGGCTTGATGCATCCAGGCCGCTATGCTTTCTCACGGACTTCGCTGCGTAGTGCGAAGTCCTGGGCTGAACTGTTGTTACTGTTCACGCCCTAGTACAGCATTGCCTAAATAACAGTGAAAAACAGTGCCTGATATTTGTGACAGGACAAGGCGGAGGAAGGAGGCAATGCGGTGGCATTGTTGACTGACGACAACGCAGGACTGGTGCAAATAGCAGGTGCTGTATTCACTGTTATTTGCACAATGCTGCACTAGATAATTCTGGTACAATTTTGTGTAATGAAGGCGTAAACAGCAACCGTTTTTGCATACAAAATGCTAAAGTACAAGCATTTTGGCGCATGTATTTCGCTGCTCTGACGACGAGTGAACAGTATCGAACCGTTACCATCAGCCTGTCTGACGGCAATCGTCTCTTGAATTTTCTTAAAAAATATATTATAGTTATATGCAGGAGTTTTGTGGAGAACTGAGACATCGGGTGTCCCCGATATCGCGATTTCGGAGGAAAAAATGAAACTTTATATCATACGTCACGGAGAGACTGAATGGAATGTAAAGAGACGTTTTCAGGGGCGGTCAGATATTCCGTTAAATGAGGAGGGCCGCAGGCTTGCCCGGATCACGTCGGACGCGTTAAAGGATGTGCCTTTTACAAGGATATATACGAGTCCGCTGAAACGCGCCTATGAGACGGCGATGATCATAAAGGGAGAGCGGGACATTCCTGTGATGGTGGAACCCAGGATCATCGAGATCGGCTTTGGCGAGTACGAGGGGCTGTGCTGCGGAAAGGAAAATTATAATATTCCCGATCCTGAGTTTATGAATTTCTTTGATAAGCCCGAGGCGTACAGACCGCCCAGGGGGGCGGAGGGTATCGAGGAATTAAAGGAGAGGACCGCTGATTTTTTGCAGGAAATTGTGCATAATAAGGATATGGAACAGGATACGATATTAGTGTCGACGCACGGCGCTGCACTGCGGGGGCTGCTGTCCGATATCAACCATATAGATATCTGTGATTTCTGGAAAGGCGGCGTGCACAAAAACTGTGCCGTCACCACTGTGGATGTGAGAGACGGTAGGGCAGTCATAATCGAAGAGGGAAAGACATATTATTAAGAATATAAGGAACCGCAGCGTGAGAGGGTTCCTGACGAAAGAAGGCGTCACGATTTTGGAAAATGAGTATAGCAAGGTTAAGGTAAACAACGAGATGGATTTCTGCTCAGTCACGGAGCCGAAGGTGAAGATCAAGCTGGAGAAGGCATTTATGAGGGCGCGGGTTTCTTATTTTCTCAGGTGGGAAAAACCCAGTCTTATGTCCAAAATATTCGGCGGAGGAAAGGACAGGATTGTATTCTGTATCAATTCCGCCCAGCTAGAGACTGCGGACGAGGTTTTGAAGGAACTTGGAGATATCGAGGGAAGCATAAAGATGCTCAGAACAAAGTCCAATAATATGATCGGTTTCTGAGCAGGGAACAGGCGCAAGAATGGGTGATTCTTGCGCCTGTTTCGCTGCATTATAGTTTGTCGTTGTCCTCATAATATTCCTCGTCAGAGTAGGTTTCGTCATCTCCATAGTACTCGTCATCGGGATCCTGCCACGCACTGTCATACCGATCGTCTGAATATTGATCGTCAGGATATTCGTCGTCAGGATATTCGTCGTCAGGATATTCGTCGTCAGCGTATCGATCGTCAGGATATTTCCCGTCAGCGTATTCATCCCCGGGATATTCCTCACCAGGGTATTCGTACTCCTCGTCCTCATCATCGTCGGAATATGGTTCGCGCTCGTCATATCCATCGTCAATGTAGGGATCTTCGTCATATTGTTCATCCCCGTCGTCGTACGCGTCCTCATCATTTTCCGGTTCTCTCTTAAAAAGACTGTACACGGAATAGCAGATCATGGCTAGTACACCCAGGACAGCGACTGTCAGGAGGATTATGATGGGAGTGCCGAGCAGACGGGAGGTCACTTCATTGTAGTTTTCCCCGGAAGTACTGTCTTCCTCGTCCGGAACCGCGCTGGCAGGTTCATTGTCAGGGATCGCGTCGGGTGGATTTTCCGTGGCGTCTGTGCCGGGATTCTCGGGACTCTCCGCCGCGGGGGGGACTGCGGTGTTTGCGTCAGAGGTTCCTGTGTCAGGCTTCTGGGTGCTTGCGACAGGTGTGGCGGACACATAGTCTGCAAGAACATATCCGACACCGCCGGAAAACTGGATCTGATACCAGTTGTCGGCGGTCTTTCCTGTGACCGTGACTTCCTGACCGTATTGAAGGGTTCCTAACTTGCTGTGTGCTGTGGACGGACCGCTGCGGACATTCAGCCCTTTGGGGGAAGCGGCGTAGACCGTGCTCTGCATGGGGGTGACGCTGGGAGTGCCCGGGTCTGCGGGGGTGGGCAGCGGTGTGCCGGCGGCGTCATCAGAGGGCGGCTGCGGCGTGCCGGTGGCGTCTTCAGAGGGCGCAACCACCGTGATATCCGACGGGGGCTGTGTTCCCGGGACAGTGGTGTTTCCGGGTGTTTCTGCGGGCGTGGTGCCGTCGGCAGGCTGCGAAGATGTTTCCGCAGGCGTTTCGGGAGCCTGCGGAATGACTTCCGCCGCGAGCACAGGCTGCACGGGTGAGGTGGCAAACAGCATCGCAGCCGAGACGTACAGGATCGCCTTTTTGTATATATTTTTTTTGCATATATTTTTATAGATCTCTTTCTTGTAAGATATTTTACCCACTTGGGAGTCCTCCTTGTCCGCAAAGTATTTTGGCGCTGAGTATACGCGCTAATATTCTTGCATTCACACGATATAGTATACCATGTAAACGGACAAGATTATATATTAATTTTAAATAAATTTTCTTGACATTTCACAATAGATTTAATACTATTATTAAATGAGTACGTTTGTATGAGCGTGTGTCAAAGGGCGTATCTGTCAGCCCCTTATCAGAGAGGGGGACTCTGGCATGTTTTTGTCAGACTGTGAGATTATCCAAGGGAAAAAGAAACAGAGAGTATTGTAAATAGTATGCACTGGGACAAAGGTGATACAGTGCTTATTCGCCTTTTGCTGTAGAACTTACAGTGAAAGGTTTTTGTGGTTACAGGAGGGAGAATGATATGGGGAAAGAATTGGCAAAGACTTATGATCCGCATGGTCTGGAGGACAGGATCTATCAGAAGTGGCTGGAAAAGAAATATTTTCATGCGGAGGCTGACCGCAGTAAGAAACCGTTTACGATCGTGATTCCGCCGCCAAACATCACGGGGCAGCTGCACATGGGACATGCCCTGGACAACACGATGCAGGACATTTTGATCCGCTTCAAGCGGATGCAGGGGTACAACGCACTCTGGCAGCCGGGAACCGACCATGCAAGTATTGCCACAGAGGTCAAGATCATCGAGAAATTGAAGGAGGAGGGGATCGACAAGCACGATCTTGGGCGTGAGAAATTTCTCGAGCGCGCATGGGATTGGAAGAGGGAGTACGGCGGACGCATCATCAGCCAGCTCAAAAAGCTCGGCTCATCGTGTGACTGGGACAGGGAGCGCTTCACGATGGATGAGGGATGCAATAAGGCGGTCACGGAAGTCTTCTGCAAGATGCACGAAAAAGGGTACATCTACAAAGGTGCCAGGATGATCAACTGGTGTCCGGTGTGCAACACATCGATATCGGATGCCGAGGTTGAGTACGAGGAGCATGCAGGACATCTGTGGCACATTAAATATCCGGTTCTGAACGATGACGGTTCGGAGTCCGGTGAATATCTGACGTTTGCGACTACCAGACCGGAGACCATGCTCGGGGATACTGCGGTGGCGATCCACCCGGATGATGAGCGGTATGCCCACCTGCGGGGAAAGAAGCTGATGCTTCCGCTGATGAACCGCGAGATTCCGGTGGTGGAGGATACCTATGTCGATATGGAATTTGGGACGGGCGTCGTCAAGATCACGCCCGCGCACGATCCGAATGACTTTGAGGTGGGGAAGCGACATGATCTGCCCATCGTCAATATCATGAACGACGATGCGACGATCAATGAGAACGGCGGAAAATATGCAGGCATGGAGCGCTATGCGGCGCGGAAGGCGATCGTGGAGGAGCTTGACAGCATGGGGCTTCTCGTCAAGGTGGAGGATTACAGCCACAACGTGGGCACGCACGACCGCTGCAAGACGACGATCGAGCCGCTTGTGAAGCAGCAGTGGTTCGTGAAGATGGATGAGCTGATCAAACCCGCTGTGGAGGCTGTCAAAAACGGCGATATCGAGTTGATCCCGGAGCGGATGGATAAGATTTATTTCAACTGGACGGATAACATCAAGGACTGGTGTATTTCCAGACAGCTCTGGTGGGGACACAGGATCCCGGCTTACTACTGTGACGACTGCGGTGAGATTGTCGTGGCAAAGCAAATGCCGGAAGTCTGTCCGAAGTGCGGCTGCAGCCATCTCACACAGGATCCGGACACGCTCGACACCTGGTTCTCGTCGGCGCTGTGGCCTTTCTCGACGCTCGGGTGGCCTGACAGGACGGAGGATCTGGAGTACTTTTATCCGACGGATGTGCTTGTGACGGGGTATGACATCATCTTTTTCTGGGTGATCCGCATGATCTTCTCCGGCTATGAGCACATGGGCGAGAAGCCTTTTAAGACTGTGCTTTTTCACGGTCTGGTGCGCGATTCACAGGGCAGGAAGATGTCAAAGTCACTTGGGAACGGCATCGATCCGCTGGAGGTGATCGAACAGTACGGCGCGGATGCGCTCAGGATGACGCTGATCACGGGCAATGCGCCCGGAAACGATATGCGCTTTTACTATGAGCGGGTGGAGGCGAACCGGAATTTTGCGAACAAGATCTGGAACGCGT
This sequence comes from uncultured Lachnospiraceae bacterium, assembly GCA_910585765.1. GTDB lineage: Bacteria > Bacillota > Clostridia > Lachnospirales > Lachnospiraceae > COE1. The sequence continues at coordinate 12,238 of CAJUES010000039.1, forward strand.
CGCGCTTTATCATGATGAACATGGAGGGAAAGGAGGTCACTGACGCCTCCGATTTCCTGGAGCCGTCAGACCGCTGGATCATGTCGAAGCTGAACAGTCTCGTGAGAGAGGTTACGGACAACATGGAGCACTTTGAGCTGGGCATCGCGGTTCAGAAGATCTACGACTTTATCTGGGACGAGTTCTGTGACTGGTATATTGAGATGGTAAAGCCCAGGCTCTACAATTCGGATGACGCGGTGTCGCAGAATGCGGCGCTGTGGACGCTAAAGAGCGTGCTGATCGACGCGCTGAAGCTCCTGCACCCGTACATGCCGTTCATCACGGAAGAAATCTTCTGCTCGCTCCAGTCTGCGGAGGAATCCATCATGGTCTCGAGATGGCCGGAGTATGTGCAGGCGCGCAATTTTGCGGCGGATGAGAGGGATATCGAGATCATCAAGGAGGCGGTGCGCGGGATCAGAAACGTGCGGAGCGAGATGAACGTTGCGCCCTCCAAGAAAGCACGTGTGTTTGTTGTGTCCGACAAGGCGGAGGTCAGAGAGACGTTTGAGGAGGGGAAGCTTTTCTTTGCCTCGCTTGCCTGGGCGTCCGAGGTCACGATACAGGGCGACAGGGAGGGGATCGCTGACGATGCGGTTTCCGTGGTGATCGCCAACGCCAATATTTATATACCGTTTGCGGAGCTGGTCGATATCGCGCAGGAGATTGAGCGGCTGGAAAAGGAGTCAAAACGTCTTGATGGCGAGCTTGCGCGCGTCAACGGCATGCTGAACAACGAGAAATTTATGTCGAAAGCACCCGAGGCAAAGATTGCGGAAGAAAAGGGAAAATTAGCAAAATATGTACAAATGAAAGAACAAATCACAGAACGGCTTGCGCAACTGAGGTGAATGGTGGTACAATAAAGCATAAAGGGGCAGGGGTGTTTTCTCGGAGGTGAACAAATGGTTAATGTCAAATCTTATGTCAGAATAGCAGAGGATAAAAAAGAAGCGTGGCTTTACTTGTGCGCACCGGAGGAAGGCACAAGATATGAAAAGCCAGAGATCATGAGATATCTTCAGCTCAACGGGGTAGTGGCAGGCATCAATGAGTCGCACGTTGCAGCGATGTGTAAGAAACAGATTTATGACCGAGAGGTGAAGATCGCGTCCAGTGAAGAGGGGGAACCTGGAAGCGCAGGACGATTTGAATTTTTCTTTAGTACAGAGAAGCCAAAACCTGAGATTCGGAATGACGGGACGGTGGATTACAGAAGCATGTCCCTGGTGCAGAATGTGGAGGAGGGGCAGCTGCTTGCAGTGTACCATCCCGCCGTTCAGGGGAAAGCAGGAAGGGATGTCACGGGGGCGGTCGAGAAGGCGAACACTTACAAAGAGCTCAGGCCGCTCACCGGAAAAGGGATCAGCAACGAAGAGGATCCGCATAAATATTATGCAGCCAAGTCAGGCAAAATCGAGTATGACGGTGACAATAAATTGTCGGTGGTGGAGGTGTATGAGATACAGGGCGGCTGTGACTATGCCAACAACGCTCTGGTGGATTTCAACGGTGACGTGATCATACACGGAAATGTGGAGGCAGGCGTCACTGTGCGGGCCGGGAAGAGTCTCACGGTTGAGGGGGTTGTCGAGTCCGCGAACATATCGGCGGGCGGTACGGTGTGTCTCAAGCGCGGGATGCAGGGAGCCGGAAAGGGTGCGATCGTCGCGGGAGGCGATATCTTCACGGAATTTATCGAGTACGCGAATGTGAGCGCAGGCGGCACGGTGCAGTCCAATGTCATACTGAACTCAAAAGTGACGGCGGGAGAGCAGATCACGCTCACGGGCAAGAAAGGCCTGATCGCCGGAGGTTATGTGCATGCGATGATGGGGGTCAACTGCCAGAACGCGGGAAACATGTCGGAGATCAAGACAGGGATCCATGTGGGGGTAATGCCTGAGATCATGGAGCAGCGCATCGCGATGAATGAGGAGTACATGAAACTGAATCAGGAGCTGGATGAGGTGGCAGCAGGTATGGCGAAGATCCTGCGTGTCAGACAGCAGACGGGAGAACTCAGTGAACAGCTTCAGGCGCATCTCGACGATCTGAAGAAGAAAAAGAGTGATATCTATATCAAGTGTATCAGAGCCAAGAAGCAGGTTGACGATCTCGAGAGGACGATCCTAAAGTCGAGGGAAGCCAAGATCAGGATCAGCGGAAATATCCACAAGGGTACGGTGATCAGTATCGATGACAACAGGATGGTCATCAACAGGGACACGAGTTTTATGGAGTATTCTTCACAGAATGGTGTTATTGTCGGAACGGTAGTGGTGTTATAGGTTTTTGAAAGGGTTCGCGTTGAATGGCGGACTCTTTTTATGCACACGGGCACCCGGAGGAAGAATGTCAGCAGAGGCTGACGGGTGCCCTGCTCGATTTCACACGGGCACCCGGAGGAAGAATGTCAGCAGGGGAGAGGAGCAGGCAGATGGGAGAGGAGCGCGCGCGCACGTATGCAGAGATCGTTGAATTTATGGCGGCGGTGCCTAAGTTTACAACGAAGAATCCGATGGATGAGACGAGGGGATTTTACGACTATATACAGAGTTGTGAGGACGGCAGATACAGTGAGAAGAATCTGGGAAAGCTGATCCATGTCGCCGGAACGAACGGAAAGGGATCGGTCTGCGCGTTCCTGGAGAGCATATGCAGGGAGAGCGGTTACAGGACGGGGATGTTCGTATCGCCGCATCTTGTGACGATGAGGGAGCGTTTCCAGGTCGATGGCAGTGCGATCCCGGAGGAGACATTCGTGGAGGCTTTCGGGTGGCTTTGCGATAGGATCACCGCGTATCACAGCGTCAGACCGGAGTACTGTCCGACGTATTTTGAGCGCCTGTTTTTCATGGGGGTCTATGTGTTTGCGAGCGCCGGTGTCGACGTCATGATAGTAGAGACCGGGCTCGGGGGGCGCCTTGACACGACGAATGTGGTCAGGAATCCGGCGGTGACGGTGATCACGGAGATCGGGCTGGATCACATGGCTTATCTGGGAGATACGATCGGGGCGATCGCCTCTGAGAAGGCGGGGATCATCAAGCCGGGCGTGCCTGTCGTATTTTCAGACAGAAAAAGGGAGGCATCTGACGTGATCTGTCAAAAAGCGGTGGAATCTGGCTGCGAGTGTCACGCAGTGTCGGAAAATGACTATAAAATAAATGAAATTTCGAAAAAATTCATTGATTTTTCCGTTGTCAGTCGTTATTATGATTATGGTAGACTGATAGCGGACACCACGGCGGTCTACCAGGCGGAGAACGCGGCTGTCGCCGTCCGCACATGTGAGGTGTTAGAAAAAGAATGTGGTTTTGACAAGATTACTGCAGGATCCATAAAGAGGGGGATCAAAAAGATGCGCTGGGCGTGCCGTATGGAAGAGGTGAGTCCGGGGGTCTTTATCGACGGAGCGCACAATGAGGACGGGATCGCGGCTTTTGTGCAGTCCCTGAATATGTCGCCGGAAAGCTGTGTGCTTATTTTTTCCGTTCTGCGGGACAAGCAGTATGATAAAATGATAGAGATGCTCTGCAGCCTATCCTTCGTTACGGATTTCGTGATCACGCATATTCCCGGTGAGCGGGGCGCTGATCTGGAGGAGATCGGGTCGGTATTTTCCCAATATGCCAACAAACATACACAGAAGATATATACTTTTGAAGCGATAGAGGATGCGCTTGCCTATGGCATGTCAGTCAAAAGAGAGGGCGGGGGAAGGGTGTACATCGTCGGATCGCTGTACCTGGCGGGTGTTGTGTCTGACTGTATGCGCAATGAGGTACTAAATGGAGGGTTATGATGATAGATTTTGAGGAAGAATTGAAGAAGTTCCATCCCAGCCTTGAGGTGGAGGATGTGGAAGATACAGTTGGGAATCAGGATGTGACAGATCTTGCAGACGTGCTGGTGAGTCTGGTGAAGGAATCAAAGGAAGAGGAGTAGGGGAGCTGTATATGTATTGCTTTAATTGCGGATGTCTGTTGTCAGAGAAGAATTTCTGCACGAGTTGTGGGGCTGACGTTGGATTGTATAAGAAGATCATGTATGCGGCGAACCGTTTTTACAACGATGGGCTGGACAAGGCAAAAGTCAGGGACTTGTCGGGGGCGGTGCTGAGTCTGCGGCAGTGCCTGAAGCTTGACCGGTGCCATATCGATGCGAGGAATCTGCTGGGGCTTGTGTATTTCGAGCGGGGCGAGGTCGTGGCGGCGCTGAGCCAGTGGATCATCAGCAAGAACACCAGAAGTGGGAAGAATATCGCCAACGACTATATCAATATGCTGCACGACAATCCCGGAAGGCTCGAGGCATACAACCAGACGATCAAGAAATATAATATGGCGCTTACATATTGTCGGCAGGACAGTCTTGATCTGGCTGTGATACAGCTCAAGAAAGTTATCTCGATGAATTCAAGATTTGTGCAGGCGAGACAGCTGCTGGCGCTGTTGTACATGAACAGCCAGGAGTGGGAGAAGGCGAAAAAGGAGCTTGAGAAGGCGCACAGCATCGATGCAAACAATACAATGACGCTCCGGTACCTCAAGGAAGTGGACGAAATGATGCCCGCCGAGGAGGAGCACGCGCGGAAAAGGAAGGAAGCGATCGTGTACCAGAGCGGCAACGATACGGTGATACAGCCGCTCGGGAAAAAGGACAGGTCATGGCTGCAGACGCTGGTGAACATGCTGATCGGTGTGGTGATCGGTGTCGGGATCGCGTGGTTTCTGGTGCTGCCGGCGAGGATCCAGCAGGCTCAGGAGGAGGTCAATGCGCGGTATAAGGCAGTCAGCGAGCAGCTGGACGCAAAGAACGTCCAGGTCAATGAACTGACGACACAGATCAACGAGCTGACACAGGAGAAAGACTCGCTGTCGAGCAGTCTGAGCGCGGCGCAGGCGGATCGGGTACAGATACAGGCGAACACCGAACTGATCGAGGCGGTTCTGATGCATATGAACGGGACCGGGGATGAGATGGCGGTTGCAGACGCGCTGGAGAAGATCGACAGGGAATACATGCAGAATGAGGCGACGGAGAGTTTTAAGGCGCTGTATGATGCCTTGAAGGGCAGTGTGGGGAAAGTGGTGGCGAGGAAGAGCTATGATGCAGGTTATGCGGCATTCCGCGCGGAGGAGTACGACACAGCCATCACAAATCTCGAGCGGGCGTACGCGTACGATCCGACAAATGGCGAGGCGCTGTACAATCTGGGAAATTCGTACAACAAACTGGGGGATCTGGACAAGGCAGTGGAAATATATGAGCAGGTGATCGCGTTGTTTCCGGGGACTCAGAAAGCGAGGAAGTCGGAAGGATACATTAAGGAGATCAAAGGAGAATGAGCCGCAGCAAATACACGAAGGAGGACATGCCGGAAAGGTGCGTCCTTTTTTGTTTGATCAGGAGGAGTTTTGAATGGAAAAGAAGATGGAAGAATATGCGATCATCGACGATTATCTGTGCATCAGAATGCCGCAGGAGGTGGATCATCACGGTGCCACGGGCATCAGGGAGTGCGCGGACCGGCTGATACTCGACGATAAGGTGAAAAATATCGTGTTTGATTTTGCAGATACGACTTTTATGGACAGCTCGGGGCTGGGTATCATCATCGGCAGATATCGAAAGATTTCCTGCTTTGGCGGAAAGGTGTATGCGGTCAACGTGAGCGAGCGCATCAGCAGGATCCTGAGGGCGTCGGGAATGTCAGCCATTGTGGAGATACTGACATAGAGCGCAGGCACAGATACGGATCATAGGGAATCGGCAGGGGATCGGGAATGATCGGGAAATATCCGATCGGGAATAATCAGAAAGGAAGTGACTGTGAACAGAACGCACAGTTGCAGAGAGGATGGGATCTTATATGGAAAACGGGCGCGCAAAAACGGGTGCAGCACAGATAACAGCAAATGAAATCTGTATGGAGTTCGATGCGATATCGGAGAACGAGGGACTGGCGAGAGTGGTGATCGCCGCATTTTTGTCAAGGATAGATCCGACAGTGGACGAGATCGAGGATGTGAAGACCGCAGTGTCGGAGGCAGTGACCAACGCAGTGATACATGGCTACGGCGAGAGGGGAGGACGCATTGTCATGCGCGCGCATCTCTCGGAGGAGAAGGTGCTGTCGGTCGACATTTCTGACAAGGGTGTCGGCATCGCGGACGTGGAACAGGCGATGCAGCCGCTTTTTACTACCGGGGCGGCAAAGGAGAGATCGGGGATGGGCTTTTCCTTCATGGAGGCTTTCATGGATCAGATCGAGGTGGAGAGCGGCGTCGGAGAGGGAACCTGCGTACATATGTGGAAACGCTTTGGCGTCGGGCAGGATGAGCCGGCACCGATCCTGCAGGCGGCAGTGTGGAATAGAAGCGGCAGGGCATGACCTATGGAGGAGAGGGAACTTTTTATAAGGGCACAGAGCGGAGAAAAGGAGGCAAAGGAAGCTTTATTCACTAAAAATACGGGGCTGGTTTACCATGTGGTGAAGCGCTTTGCGGGCAGAGGCGCAGAGGGCGGAAAGAGCAGAGTGGAGGCGGAGGATCTGTTTCAGATCGGCGCGATCGGGCTTGTGAAGGCGATCGAGAAGTTTGATACAGAGTACGGAGTGTGTTTTTCCACCTATGCGGTGCCGGTGATCATGGGGGAGATTCGGCGGTTCCTGCGCGATGACGGCATGATAAGAGTCAGCAGGAGCATCAAGGAAAATGCGAGGCGGCTGAGGTGTATCAGGGAGGATTTCTGGCAGAGGATGGGCAGGGAACCGATGATGTCGGAACTGGCAGAGGAATCGGGGCTTGCCACGGAAGAGATCATCGCGGCGCTCGACGCGGGCTGTGAAGTGGAGTCGATCTACAAGACCGTATATGAGTCTGACGGCAGCGAGGTGCTCCTGGTGGACATGCTGGGCAGGGAAGGCGAGAGCGAGGAGGTCGTCAACAGACTGCTGCTGGAAAAGCTGTTGAACGAGCTTGACGAGCGGGAGAAGAGCCTGATCCGGCTGCGGTATTTTGAGAACAGGACACAGATGCAGGTGGCGGGGGATCTCGGGATCAGCCAGGTGCAGGTATGCCGCCTGGAGAAAAGGGCGCTGCTGCGGATGCGCCAGTGTGCAATGGCGTAAAAAATGTGCGTTTAGCGTGTCTGGACTATAAAGTTTGATGCGGGGTATGCCGATATTAAATATAACTGATAACGTAGGGGGAAGGACACCCCTATTCGTTTTAATATGTATATTTTACAGAAAGGCTGGTATGAATATGAATGGAATCAATTACAGTTCACTCTTGAACAATACAGGATTATTCTCAAATCAAACAAACAAGGACGAGGCAGCTTTTACCGGAAATGTCGCGGGCGCAAATAGAAGGACACAGAGCAGGAAGTCCGCGCAGGACAGCAGACAGGCAAACGCGGACAGGGACACATATGAGTACAGCGGACAGGCGCGCGAAGTGAAGGCGGGCTACACGAAACCGCAGCGCACAGAGTCCACGACGTACAAGGCACTCGACGCCAACGGCGTGCAGGAGGGGATCGAACTCAGCGACGGCGCGAAGAAATTGCTGGCGGAGCTCAGGGAGAAATACGGTGATATGGAGTTCTCCGTGGCGAAGTGGTCTTCGGACGAGGAGCAGGATTATTATGCAGGGCTGACGGACAAAGATTACAGTGTGCTGATCAACCCGGAGCTTTTGGAGCAGATGGCGGCAGATCCGGCAGCGAGGGAGAAGTACGAGGCGATCATCGGCGGTGCGGACGATAAGTTTGACACGCTGAAGGAAGAGCTTGGCGAGGATGCGGAGAAGGTCAAGGGATTCAGCATCACGATGGATCAGGATGGAACGGTGTCCTATGCCGTGAAGCTCTTGAAGGACATGGCAGAGAGCAACAGGGTAGACAAGAAGACGGAGCAGGAGCGCATGGAGGAGAAGCGCGCCGAGAAGAAGAGAGCCGAGAAAGAGCGGCAGGAGCAGGTAGTAGAGAAAAAGCAGGAGACTGAGAAAATCGAGGCATCTTCGATCGAGGAACTGATCAAGGCGATTAAGGCAAAACTGCATCCGGAAGAGAATGTGGACACAGATAAGGTTGAGGAAGAGCTGTAAGGGCAGATGACATAAAATAGCGTGTGTTTTGACACACGCTATTTTTGCGTATATGATAGATATTGTCTTTTTGCGCATAGGTGATATAATGTACGTGAAAGCAACGTTAAGAGGAGGACAAGATGACGTGAAGATAATAATTGCAGGTGACGGCAAGGTGGGCACGATGCTTACCAAGCAGCTGTCAGCCGAAGGGTACGACCTGACTTTGATCGATGACAATCCGAAGGTGCTGGAGTCGACGGAGGAGAGATATGATATCATGGCGGTGCAGGGGAACTGCGCATCCATGGAGACGCTGGAACGGGCGGGGGTGAAGGAGACGGATCTGCTCATCGCGGTCACGGATGCGGACGAGATCAATCTGCTCTGCTGTATGACGGCACACGGAATGAATCCCGACATCCACACGATCGCCCGCATCAGAAATCCGGAGTACACGGATCAGATCTTCAAGATGAGAAGTCTCTTCGCGCTCTCCATGATGATCAATCCGGAGCGGCAGGCGGCGGTGGAGATCGAGCGGCTTCTGAAATATCCGGGATTCCTGAAGCGTGATACCTTTGCCAAGGGCAGGGTTGAGATCGTGGAGCTGCGTGTCGATGCAGGGCACAAGCTGTGCGATATCGCGCTGAACGACCTCTACAGCATCGTGAAGTGCAAGATCCTGGTGTGTACCGTGATCCGCAACGGCAAGGCGATCACGCCGGGCGGTGATTTCGTGCTGGCGGCGGGAGACCGCATCTTTGTGACGGCGCCGACGAATGTGCTCACGACGCTGCTCAAGAATCTGGGGATCATCACGCATAAGGCAAAGCGCGTGATCCTTTGCGGCGGCGGACGTGTCAGCTTTTATCTGGCGCAGATGCTGCTCAGGAGCGGCATTGGTGTCCAGATCGTGGAGCAGAATTATGAGAAGTGTGTCCAGCTAGCCAACATGCTTCCCAAGGCAACTGTGATCCACGGGGATGCGACGAAGGAATTTCTGCTTGACAACGAGGGGATTTCTGACTGTGACGCGCTGGTGACGCTCACAGGCGTGGACGAGATGAACATCATCATTTCCCTGTACGGGAGCAGCTGCAAGGTGCCGCAGATCATCACGAAACTTGGAAGGCTGGAGAACAATACGATACTGGATGCGCTTCCCCTGGGGAGTATCATCAGTCCCAAGGAGCTCAGCTGCAATAACATTGTGCAGTATGTGCGCGCCATGCAGAACCAGACGGGTGCGGCGCTCACGGTGTACATGATCGCGGACGGGCAGGCCGAGGCGGTGGAGTTCATGGTGGACCAGAATACGCTTCACTGCGGGGAACCGCTCAAGAAGCTCAGGATCAAGAAGAATGTGCTGGTGGTGTGCATCATGCACGGCGCACAGCTTGAGATCCCAAACGGTGATTCCAGCTTTGTGCGGGGGGACACGGTGATCGTCGTGACAGGCGCCGACAGGGTGCTCTACAAGCTGAATGACATATTTGAATAATTGGGGGATAAGGATAGGACGATTATGAATTACAAGATGATGGGCAGATTTGTCGGGCGTATTTTGTTGGTGGAGGCGGTCTTCATGGTGCCGTCGCTGCTGATCAGTCTGGTCAAACAGGAAAGTATGGCGCGCATAGGATTTGCGGCAAGTATCTGTATCACACTGTTTCTGTCGCTGCTGCTGCTTGTGCTGTGCAAGGGCAGCAGGAGGAGTTTTAAGGCGCGCGACGGGCTTGTCTGTGTCGGCGTGAGCTGGATCGTGATGAGTCTGCTGGGATGTCTGCCGTTTTATATATCGCGGGAGATACCGTCTTATTTGGATGCGCTGTTCGAGACGGTGTCTGGCTTTACGACAACAGGTTCCTCTATCCTCTCAGAGATCGAGGGACTTTCCATGAGTATTCTCTATTGGAGGAGCTTCACGCACTGGCTGGGCGGTATGGGTGTGCTGGTGTTTGTGCTGGCTCTGGGCGCATCCGGTGAGGGCAGCAAAGGCTTTACCATGCATCTTCTGCGGGCGGAGAGTCCGGGACCGCAGGTGGGAAAGCTTGTTCCGAAGATGAAAAAGACGGCGGAGATCCTGTACCTGATCTATGTCCTGCTCACGATCGTGGATATTGTTTTCCTGCTGTTTGGCGGTATGCCGCTGTTTGAGGCAGTCTGCACGGCGTTTGGCACGGCGGGCACCGGCGGTTTCGGCATCAAGAATGACAGCATTGCGGGGTACAGCCCGTACATCCAGAATGTGTGCACGGTGTTCATGCTGCTGTTCGGCGTCAATTTCAGCTGCTATTATATGCTCCTGCTGCGCCAGTTTTACAGCGTGTTCAAGGATGAGGAGCTGCGGCTCTATCTGGGGGTGGTGATCGGCAGCATCGTGCTGATCACGCTCAATCTGAAAGGGTTTTACGCCACGTTTGAGGAGACGCTGCGCCATGCATCGTTCCAGGTGGCGAGCATCGTGACGACGACAGGGTACGCCACGGCGGACTTTGACTTGTGGCCGTCGTTTTCAAAGGCGATCATCCTGGGGCTGATGGTGATCGGCGCGAGTGCGGGAAGTACGGGGGGCGGCTTTAAGTGTGCGAGGGTTCTGATCATTGTCAAGGGGCTTCGGAGGAACCTGCGCCGCGCGATATCACCGCAGAAGGTGCAGGTCGTCAGGATCAATGACCACATGGTCGACGAGAAGGTGCTGGAGAACACCAACGCATATCTGTCTGCCTATGTGATCATACTGTTTATCAGCTTTATCCTGGTGTCGCTCGACCGGTTTTCGGTCATGACGAGTTTCACTGCGGTGCTGTCCTGTTTCAACAATATAGGGCCGGGGCTTGAAGCGGTGGGACCTACCTGCAATTTTGGGGAGTTCAGCTGGCTGTCGAAACTGGTGCTGATCGGGGATATGCTTGCCGGCAGGCTTGAGATCTTCCCGATCCTGATCCTGTTCTCCAGGACGACGTGGGGACGGCTCAAGGGCTAATAGGTCGCAAAGATATCCGCGACGCCGTGCGTGGGAACGGGCGTGTTGTTCCTGTCAAAGATAAAGACAGGGAGGTGGTTGGAGGTGCCCTCCTCCCACGCAAGGTGCTGCTGCGGCACATGGAGCGAAAAGCCGCTGCCGCTCTTGATGCGTCCCACGTAGTCGTCTATGGAGTTCAGCGGTCTGTCAAATTCCATGCCGTAGATAAAGCCATTGTCCGTTCTGCCGACGTGGTGTATGTCGGAGCCGGCGGTCATCGTGATGTGGTGCTCTGATGCGTAACGGTACGCCATGCGGTTCTGCTCGTGCGGGTTTCCGGAGTTTGCCACCTCAAAGGCATCGCACTGGTGCGGGTGGACATACACCTCGGACAGATAACCTCTCTCCCGGAAGGGATGCGCCTGCACGACAAGCCCGCCCTCTGCCCGGATCTTCTCATAGTGGGTGATGTGATCCCACGTCATCATGTCAGGGTGGTCCTTGAGCCACTTTTTGTCAAGTCCGTAGACCAGATATTCGTCGCCGTCAAACCGGCTTTCCCACGCAAAGAAAACGTTGAGTCCCTGTCTGATGCCCTCTGCCCTGGCGTCCTCGTAGCCGCTGCAGAAGATATCCACACGCTCATCCCACGGGAGATCTTTGGGGACACAGCAGTTGCCGTTAAAAAAATGATCCGTCACGATGATGCCGTCATAGCCGAGTTTTTTGTAGTAGGAAATGTATTCGGAACCCGCACTCCTGGCGCACGCGCTGGCGGCGTTTGTGTGAAGATGCACTTCGTATAAATAGGACATGGTATTACCTCCTCTAAAGTCATTTATAAATCACTATAGCATAAAAAAGTGGAAATGTTAACAGGGATTTGGAAAGGAAACGGAATGGAACAGAGCCGTACACCGCTGCTGCAGGCGGTAACAGATTTGATTGAAACAGATCCGGCGTATTTCAGGGTACCCGGGCACAGACTGGAAAAGGGAATCTGTCCGCGCTGGACGGACAGGGTTGGAACGAGGATCTTTGCGTACGATGTGACCGAGACACCGTTCACGGATGATCTGCACAGTCCGGTGGGGGCGATCGGTGAGGCACAGCGGCTGCTCAGTGCGCTCTATGGCGCGGATCGGAGCTTTTTCCTCGTCAACGGCAGCACCTGCGGAAACGAGGCGATGATCCTCAGCGCGGCGCTTGAGGGCGAGCGGATCATGATAGCCAGAAACGCGCATAAGTCCGCGCTCATGGGATTGATCCTGTCCGGGGCGAATCCGGTGTATGTGCTGCCGGAGGTGATCGGCGAGTGGGCGATACAGGGAGAGATCACGGCGGCGTCCGTCCGCAGAGGGTTTGAGGAGCATCCCGACTGCAAGGCACTGTTCCTGGTGAGTCCGAGTTATTACGGCGTGTGTTCGGATCTGGAGGCGATCGCGGAGATCTGCCATGCGCACAAAGCGCTCCTGCTGGTCGACGAGGCGCACGGGGGGCACCTGTACTTTCATGACCGATTGCCCATGGGGGCGCTCAGGGCGGGGGCGGATGTCTGCGTGCAGAGTATGCACAAGGTTGCGGGGGCACTGACGCAGAGCGCAGTGCTGCACATAAAGCACCACGGTGTGGGGGAGGCGGCACTGGAGCGCATCGCGCAGAACCTGCAGCTGGTACAGAGCACGAGCCCGAGCTATCTGCTGATGACATCGCTCGACTGCGCAAGGTACGAGCTTGCCAGGAACGGGGCGGGCATGATGGAGAGGGCACTCATGCTTGCGGAACATGCGGCGGAGAGGATCCGGGCGATTGAGGGCTTTCGCTGCATGGAGAGAGATCGGACGGACAGGACACGGCTGGTGATATCGGCGAGGGAGATCGGTCTGACAGGCTATGCGCTGGAAAAAATGCTCTTTGAGGAGTACGCTGTCAACATGGAGCTTGCGGACAGTGAGAATGTGCTTGCCATCGTGACTTACGCAAACGAGCTGGAAGATATGGACAGGCTGGTCTGGGCGTGCAGGGATATCGGCAGAAGATATGGAGGGAATGCAAGTTCGAAGACGGACAGATCTTCCGGGGCAGTCCCTGTGCGCGAGAAAAGTGCGTACCCGCCTTTTCCCAAGCTCCCACGGCAGATTATGACACCGCGGAAGGCTTATTTTTCTGATACGGAGACAGTCCGCTGGCAGGATGCGGCGGGGAGGACGGCGGGGCAGATGGTCGCACCGTATCCGCCGGGGATTCCGGTGCTCTATCCGGGCGAGGAGATCAGCCAGGCGGTGTGGGACTACATAGAATGTTTTCGGAGGGACAAAAGACGGATCCACGGCGCTGACCTGGACGGGGAGACGGATCAGATCAGGGTGGTCAGACGCATTTAAAATTTTTTGTGTATACAAATAAAATATCCGCAGATAATAACCATGAAGAGGGAAGCGGGCGAGAGAGACGCCGGCTTTGGAAAGGCATGGTTATTTTTGTGGCGAATGTAGTGTTGTATCTCATGGCAAAACAGAATGTGGCGACGGCAAAGGAAGACGTGGAGCTCTCCGATGTGGCGAGCATATACTGCGAGGACGAGATGATCCGGGCGAAGGCGGAAGCGCTCAAGGTACACCGTTTCCGGCAGGATGGTCAGCCGAGGGTGGTGATCAGCGTCCTAAAGATCATAGAGCAGATCACCAAACTCTGTCCGGGGATCACCGTCGAGAGTATCGGAGAGACCGATATTATCATCGAAAAGGCATCGCTGCAGCATGATAAGCCGGAACAGAAAAACGGGCTGGGGGCGTATGTCAGGATCGCGTTTGTGTCGCTGATCTGTTTTTTCGGTTCGGCTTTTACGATCATGGCATTTCACAACGATGTCGGTCTGGCGGATGTGCTGGGCAGGATATATGAGCTGGTGATGGGGGCGGAGTCGGACGGGTACACGGCTCTCGAGATCTCGTATTCGGTCGGTTTGGCAGCAGGGATCATCGTGTTTTACAATCATGTGGGTGGTAGGCGGCTGACCTCCGATCCGACGCCTCTCGAGGTGGAGATGCGCAACTATGAGCGCGATGTCAACCAGGCGCTCGTGGAGATGGCTGGCAGGCAGAAGCTTGAGAAGGATGTGGATTGATGGTCTGGAAAATCATATTGTTGTGGATAATCGGTATCAGTTCGGGGATCATGGTCTCGGCGGGAGTCTTTACAGTGCTTTTTGTGGTCGGTCTGGTCCCGCGGTTTGCGGGGAGGACGGACACGGCGAGGTGTGAGCTATTTTATGAGGAGTGTCTGATCTTTGGCGCGGTGCTGGCGGATGTGATCAGCGTGTTTCCGATCAAAGGCTCACTTGGGAGCTGCCCGGACATTTTATTGACAGTGCTCCTGATCTTTATCGGTATGTTTGCAGGTATCTTTTTCGGCTGTCTGTCCATCGCGCTTGCGGAGGTGCTTGACGGCATACCGATCTTTGCGAGAAGGGTAAAGTTGAAGATGGGTGTGAGTATCGCGGTGCTCGCGGTCGCACTCGGAAAGATCGCCGGATCGCTTGTTTATTTTGTCAATGGATTTTTTGAAGGGATTTAGGGAGGATAGGATTGATGGCATCAGAACAGAAAAAAGAGGAATATCAGGAGTATGTGCGGCAGAATTCGCCCAAGACCAATCTGCCCCTGCAGATGGCAAAGGCGTTTGTCATGGGCGGCGTGATCTGCTGCGTGGGACAGTTCATCGTCAATACGGCTGCGGAGCAGTTCGGCATCGGGAAAGAGACCGCGGCGGGCTGGTGTTCTATGATACTGATACTGATCAGTGCCCTGCTGACAGGTTTCAACCTGTACGGCAGGCTGGTGAAGTGGGGCGGTGCGGGCGCGCTCGTGCCGATCACCGGATTTGCCAACTCGGTGGTGGCGTCGGCGATCGAGTACAAGACGGAGGGGCAGGTGTACGGTATCGGGTGCAAGATCTTTACGATCGCGGGACCTGTGATTTTGTACGGTATAGTCACGAGCTGGGGGCTTGGGATCCTGTACTGGCTCGGAAAGATCATGGGGATATTGTAATGTATCAATTTAGGATAAATTGTGCATAGACTGTATATTTGTCGAAGTCTCCGGGCTTGCGGAGATCCAGAACACTCTTCCGGATCCTGTAGGTGCCCGGAACAAGCGCCCCATACAGCCATTCCCAGTTCAGTTCCTGCTCTGTACTGCCGTCGATCGTACAGGCGACATCATTGAAGGCGTACTCTCCTTCCAGTATGACAGGCACCTCCTGCCACATATTATCTCTCTGCATTTCGATCAGAAAATCCGTGCCGCAGCTGAGATCACCTGTTGCGGCATCGCCATCATACTGTTGAAATACAAGCGTTGCACCGGTTGACGAGATATTCTTGAGTGTGAAGGACACCCCGATCTGCTCCGCCTCGGACTCCCGGCTGTAGATATATGCAGCGCCTGATCTTTTTGATGTGTCGAAAGTCAGCGTGCCGAGGATCTCCATAATCTGGTCAGAATAGGCATCCCACCAGTCATCCACAGAATAAGTCAGGGCGACGATGCCGTCATAGCCATCCCGAAAAGTGATAAAATCCCAGTGTGAAAGATTGTCATAAGTGCCGATGCTGGCTGCATGACCTGCGATCGTTGTCTCCTCCGTGGCAAGTCCTGTTCCGCAGACACCGAAGCTGTCGATGTAGTTGAGTGCGATATAGCCCTGCGGCACCCCGTCGGGATAAAAGCGGATCCCGTACAGACCATAGTCTGTCTCACCGCTGTCCGTCGGGCAGGTTTCATAGTGCCAGCCGTCAGGGATTGACAGGGTGATCTCGCCGTAAGGTCCGCCCTGCACTGCGTCGGTGCTTTCGGGAGCTTCGGCAGGCGTTTCGACGGTTTCGTCTGGACTTTCGGAGGCAGTGGGATTGCAGGCGGCGTCTTCGCCTGGAAAGCTGGCGGTGGCTGCGCAGCCGTTTGTGACGATACTGATCGAGAGTACCGTGGTAAGTATGATTGTCGCGGTATTTTTTTTCATATGCTGTTTCCTCCTTGTCCTGTATATAGATTTCGAGTGGCTATGTGTCTGCCCGGCGCGCTTTTTTGCGCGGCGCGTCTGTATAAAAGGCTGTTTCGCGGCAGGTTTTGCAGGTATATGCAGTGTTCCTTTACTAATATAGAAGGAAAAAAATGCAGTCGGTTGCGTTTATGTACATCAAATCGGATCCGGGTGGACCTGATCAGATGGCATGAATATCCCCCTTTGCCGTCACATATAATGAACAGACAGTGTGTTGGAGAATATGGTGGTCGCGTGAAAAGTAAAGTGATGGTGAGTCTGGTGCTGGTCGCGTTTGCGCTGGCGGCGGGGATCTTTGTGTATGAGAGCAGGACGCAGCAGGTCAGCCAGACGGGCAGCAATTTTATCAAGTGGGTGGATTTCAACGCGTCAAAGGATGCGATGAAGAAGGCATGTCTCATGGACATAGAGTCGTATGGATCGAGCCGGCATCTCGACTGGATCACGCTGCTTGCGTATGCCGCCGTGCGCGGTGGCGGGGAGTTTGACAGCAAGTCGACAGAATACATTGACGAGATCGCGGCGAAGATCACAAACGGCGAGATCACCGAGGAGGAGCTGCGGCAGAAGTACCAGTATTTTCCCTATTATTATGAGGCATATTCCGCGGTGCTCGGAGGCATGGTCGGGGAATATGAGCTAGAGGATGCGGACGGTACGTATCAAAAGAAGTACGGTCTGAAAGCGTTTTCGCCGATAGCGGCGGGGTTTTCTTATCAGGATTATGATGACTTCGGTGTAGGAAGGGATTTTGGATACAAGAGACAGCATCTCGGCCACGACATGATGGGGCTGGTCGGTACGCCAAATAGTATAAAAAACTATATAGCATTTCAGCCTTGTTACAATAGCTGAAATTAGCACATAGTATGTTTTAGTTATTTTTCTGCAGTTCCTGGATTTTGAGGTTTGGCGGGGCTCATCACGATGGCGGGTGAACCCCGCCTTTTCATGTTTCTAAAGATTCTCAACGTACATCGGGATGTTTCCGATACATGTTCGGCGTAACCCCAAATTTCTTTTTGAACACGTTCTGAAAATACGCCTGGCTGGAAAAACAGAGGTAGCTGCTGATCTCACTGATGGATTTGTCCGTGTAGGTCAGCAGCGATTTTGCCTCTTCCAGCTTGCAGCGCATGATAAATCCGTTCATCTCGAATCCGAGCTCCCTCTTAAAACAGCGCGAGAGATAGGAGCGGCTTTTGCCGACATAGGCTGCCACATCAGAGGTGGAGATTGCCTGGTTGGTGTGCTGCTTGATATACTGGATGCACTTGTAAATGTCCGAAGTGGTGTCGCGGGGGATCTGCGCCTGCGCCACACGGCGTGTAAAATCCATCATCATGTTGTACTGCATCTGGTAAACCGCCTCCGCACTCTGGAGTTTTTCGCTTTCCTGGATATAGATATCGCTGAGCTGATAGGCGGATTCGATGTCAAGGCCGCCCTCGATCGCGCAGCGGGTAACCAGTGTGACTACGGTAATCAGGATATTTTTTGCCTGCCGCAGGGTATTGTCCGCAATCCGCCCTGCCTGTATGGAGAATGCGTTGGAGAAGAATCTTTTCAGCCCTTCAATGTTTCCACTGCGGATATAATCCAGATACTGCTGCTCATAATGGTATGTGTTGTGGAAGCGTTCCATCTCTTTGGCATCATAACTTTTCGACAAATGAAGGGAAGCGACGGAATCGCTTTTCGTGTCAGTGTATACATTCAGATATACTTCAATATCAATCACATCATTTGACAATTCCTGATAAAACAAGGCTAAAAAATGGCAGAACTGATGAAAGGAGTACACGGGCGTGAACTGATACAGTTCTGTCAGCTGCTCCCTGTGCCCCAGCGGGATAGAATATTCCTTCATGATATTCCTGATGGATTCCGGGGAGGGCAATATACTGATAACGGGACCGATCAAAACCATCTGTCCCGTTTTTGTGTTTTGAACAAGGCCGATATAGTGAAACTCTTTTGTGACAAGATAGGAAACGGGCTGTTTTCTGGAAACCAGGTCGGACAGATGAGGTGCGGCAAGGTCAAACGGGAAGCCGGTGTCAGGCAGGACCAGCTGCAGGTGTCCGTCCTTATAATAGTGTATTGGGAGATAGGTGCAGTTGTATAGTGTCTGGCAGAATGAACAGATCGAATCCCTTGAGTCCATGATAACCTCCTGTACAAAAAACAATTTAAAAAAGCAAATCAAAGGTTAGAAGTAACGTTTAAAACAACTTTACAATATTTCGCACAAGATTACAATACAAAATTAAATTAAGCGCTTAAAATGATAAATAAATTTTGAAAATTCAAGAAGAAGGAGTCGGAGGTATTTATGGAACAGATTTTAATCAAGGGTATGAAATTTCAGACATTTGACGGAAAACAGGTTTTGTTCAATGGCATCAATGTAGTGTGTAAGGACAAAAAGTCAGGATATCTGTTTCCCAATCTGGCAAAATCATTCCAGTCATTTCATGAGATGGGATTTAACCTGATACGGTTTGGCATTTTCTGGGACGGGGTGGAGCCGCAGCCGGGAGTATACGACATGGAGTATCTGAAAAAGGTAAAAGATACCATACAGCTTGCACAAAAGTATGGCCTGTATGTCATGGTAGACATGCATCAGGATCTGTTTGGACAAAAATTTGCGGACGGTGCGCCGGACTGGGCGACACTGGACGAGGGGGCTAATCATCCGGAAGGATGTACGATGTGGTATGATGCGTACCTGCAGAGCGAGGCCATCATCAGGGCGGCAGATAACTTTTGGGCAGACAAAGAAGCTGCGGACGGCATCGGGCTTCTGGAGCATTATGCAAAAATGTGGGAGCAGATCGTGCAGTATCTGGACGACTGCGAGAATATCATTGGCTGGGAGCCGATGAATGAGCCTTTTATGGGAAGTCTTGCGCGCAATGCCTTTGGCGCTGCCACAATGAAAATAAAGGAACAGGCGCCGCAGTTTGACTTAAGCCGTCCTGCGGAGATTACGCCGGAACAGCAGGCGCTGTTTATGGGCTGTGTGACGGAACAGCTGCAGGAATTTGACCGCACTACGCTGATGGATTTTTACCGGCGAATGTGGGAAGCTGTCAGCAGATACAGCAGAAAACCGCTTGTTACGGGAGGAAACATATACAGCAGCAGTACAGTCCGCACCGGAATCGGGAGACTGGAAAATCCGGCTGCAGGGGAAGGCATACAGATTTATGCCCCGCACGGATACGATTCTGTGGTTGATTCAGACCGTTATGAGAATTTCAGCAAAGAGAATGTAGAGCAGCTTTTTGCGGATAAACGCAGTTCGCAGGAGGAACTGGAACTTCCCGTGGTTGTAGGGGAGTGGGGAGCGTTTCCATCCAAAGACTTTACAAATGACCTGATCCGTCATATGAACGGGATTCTGGAAAGGTATCTGTGGAGTTCCGCTTACTGGGAATATCATCCGGGAATGGAAGATGATGAGAACTATAGTTCCCTTTGCAGGGCTTATCCGGCGGAGACGGCGGGCGAGTTATGCTCTTATCATTATGATGAGGATAAAAAGTCTTTTGAAATGACATTTAAGGCGGCTGGCAGGAGCAGGGTTTACTGCCCTTTTGATCCCGTGTGCGTGACCGGATTGGACGGGGAGGGAGAATATCCAATCGATTATAGCGTGGAAAAAGCGGGCAAGACTGCAAATTATGTGTCTTTCAATCTGGAACAGACCGGGGTTACTACAATAAAAATAAACGGATAAAACAAATTCATAATAAATAGCACACAATTACAATACATGCGCCTGATATAAACGTAAAATGTAAATACAGACAGCAGAAAACGAGGCGGAAACAAAATAAAACAGGAGGTGCTTTTATGCAGATAACCGATTTGCGCACAGAATATCAGAAAAATCCACTGGGGCTGGATACGGTAAGACCGCGGTTCTCATGGAAGATCGAGTCTGACCAGTCCGGTACCATGCAGACAGCCTACCAGATCCAGGTCATGTCGGAGGGAAAGATGGTGTGGGACTGCGGCCGCAGGGAGTCTGACCAGTCCGTGCTTGTGGAGTATGCAGGCCCGGCACTGCAGGCGGAACAGATTTATGAGTACCATGTAATGATATGGGATAACCACGCAGGGACAGCGGAGGCTGTGGGAAGTTTTGAGACGGGACTGCTTTCCGGGACGAATTTCCAGGCAGGGTGGATCACACATCCCTTTGCGAATGAAGAGACGGCCTGTCCGGTTTTTGTGAGGACAATATCGCTAAAGAAGGCGGTAAAGCGGGCGCGTATCTATGCAACAGCGCTGGGCGTGTACGAGATACAGCTTGACAGGGAAAAAGTCGGCGATGCGTTCTTTGCCCCAGGATGGACGAATTACAAAAAGCGCCTGCAGTATCAGACATATGATGTGACAGAACTGCTCAACAGGAATAGGGGCTCAGACCACACACTGGAAATCATGGTGGGAAATGGCTGGTATAAGGGGATTTTCGGTTTTACCTGCACGCCGGACCACTATGGAGACCGGACAGCGCTTCTGGCGGAGCTCCATATCCTTTACGAAGATGGATCTAAGGAAGTAGTCGCTACAGACCAGGACTGGGAGGTTAAGACAGGTTCCGTAAGGTATAGTGAAATCTATATGGGCGAGACAATTGACAGCACATTTATGGACAATGCGTTATCTGCGGCAATACCGTTTTCCTATCCCATGGAGAATATCACGGTGCAGGAATGTGAACTGGTAAGAATCACCAAACGTACTCCCGCAAAAGAACTGATTCTGACGCCGAAGGGGGAGAAAGTACTGGACTTCGGGCAGAATATGGCAGGATTTGTGGAAGTTACAGTAGAGGGAAAAATCGGTCAAAAAATTATTGTACGCCATGCAGAGACACTGGATAAGGATGGAAACTTTTATCCGAAGACACTGCGCCAGGCGAAATCGACAGATACGTATATCTGTGACGGCACCAGACAGACGTTCCTTCCGCATTTTACCTTTCATGGATTCCGCTATATATGCGTGGAAGGGCTTGACGAGGTGAATCCTGCCGATTTTACAGCGTGTACGCTGCACACGGATATGCGGCAGACAGGGAGTTTTACCTGTTCCAACGCGATGGTGAATCAGCTGCAGAGTAATATCCAGTGGGGACAGCGGAGCAATTTCCTGGATATTCCCACAGATTGTCCGCAGCGCGATGAGCGTCTTGGATGGATGGGGGATGCGCAGGTCTTCTGCAGGACAGCTTCTTACAACATGGAGACCGCGCTGTTCTTTACCAAATGGCTGCACGATCTGAAGAGTGAGCAGACTGCACAGTTTGGACCGCCCCATGTGGTGCCCAATATCCTTGCTGACCAGGAGGCGGCAGCGGCGTGGAGCGATGCCGCTACGGTGGTGCCATGGACGGTTTATCAGGTATTTGGGGATAAGAGAGTGCTGGCGGACCAGTATGAGAGCATGAAGGGATATGTGGATTACATTACGGCGCACTGCAGTGAGAGTGGCCTGTGGCAGACAGGGTTCCAATACGGGGATTGGCTGGCGCTTGACAAGGAGGAGAGTGCAGACCGCACAGGTGCGACGGACAAGTATCTGGTGGCAAATGCCTATTATGCGTATTCCGCGGATATTGTGCGGAGGGCGGCTGAGGTGCTCGGGTATGAGGAGGACGCGAAGGAGTATGCGGCACTTCATCACAGGATCACAAAACTGTTTGACGAGGAGTATATCACACGCACAGGCAGGATGGTGAGCGAGACACAGACGGGATGTGTGCTGGCGCTGCATTTTAACCTGGCGCAGGAAAAGCACCGGAAACGGATCGCAAAATCGCTGGAGACAAACATTGCAAACCACAAGAACCATCTCTCGACCGGATTTGTGGGAACTCCCTATCTATGTCATGTACTATCGGAGAACGGCATGCATGGGCTGGCGGGGACAATATTCCTCAAAGAAGATTATCCGTCGTGGCTGTATGCGGTAAAAAAGGGTGCGACCACCATCTGGGAGCGCTGGAATTCCATCATGCCGGACGGCAGTTTTGACGAATCCGGCATGAACAGCCTGAACCATTATGCATACGGTTCGATCGGGGACTGGATGTATGAGAAACTGGCAGGAATCAATCCGGCAAAACCGGGATATAAGGAGATACGGATTCAGCCAGGATTTATCAAAGGAATCACGAGCGTGGACGCGTCGTTTGATTCGGCATATGGCACGATTCGCAGTGCGTGGAGCTGCCGGGACGGTAAAATCACGGTGGATGTGACAATTCCGGCAAACACGACAGCAGAGGTGTACCTGCCGGAGAAGGAGGGAGCATTAAAGCTGGGTTCCGGGTCATGGCATTATGAGTACGACACGGATACCAGACTGGAGATGGACAGATTTACCATGGACACGACGCTTGGCGCGCTGGTCCAGGAGCCTGTGGCGGTGGAGCTCTTTAACCAGTATGTGCCCGGAATGCTGGATGGACCCATGATTGAGTTTGCCTACGGCATGACGATCAGTGAGCTCACGGCAGTGATGCCGCCGGAGGGCGTCGGGGTATTTCAGATGGTGCTGGAAATGCTGAATAAACAAAAATAAAACATAATTGTGCAGGAGGAAATAAATATGGCGAAAAAACCATTGGGAAAAGACCAGTTTGGCATTCAGAAGGTAATGCGGGGGAGCGATTATTTTGCAGATTCCATGGGGCAGTTTGCACTGAATGCAATCAGCGGCATGGTGGGACAGCTGACATATTTTTACTCATACTTCGCATACTGAAATATGATAAAAAAATAAAATCAATACTTTC
>CAJUES010000040.1 GCA_910585765.1 uncultured Lachnospiraceae bacterium
ATCCGCAGACGGAGTTTGTGGCGGATTTTATCGACGTGGCGCGGTATGAGGCACTCCGCTGCGTCAAAGAGTAGCTGTGCCTTTTGCAAATCCCTCTGTCGACCCATTGCACATCTCACTCCAATATGCTATCATATAGAAAACATCGATCAGGAGACAGACCATATGTCTCCTGTATTTATGCACACAGGCACCCGGAAGAATGCCGGCAGAGGCTTGCGGGTGCCCGGCGCGCGAGTAATGAGATATAGGGGGCTGGCTATATGGATCACAGACCGTTACCGATCGGTATCAGTGATTTTGCGGATATGATCAGGAAAGAATTTTACTATATTGATAAGACACTGATGATCAGGGATCTGTTGGACAATAAAGCGAATGTCACACTGTTCACACGTCCGCGCCGTTTCGGAAAGACGCTGAATATGAGTATGCTCAAGTATTTTTTTCAGGACGACAGGGACTGGCAGGGGAATAAGCGGGATTGGTCGTATCTGTTTGAGGGACTTCGGATCATGGATGCCGGAGAACAGTATGTGGCACATATGGGGCAGTACCCCGTGATCTATCTGACATTTAAGGATGCCAAGAGAGAAAATTTCGGGAAGTCTTATCGGCAGATCGAGAGGGTGATCGCAGAGGAGTATGAACGTCACGGCTTTGTCCTTGAGCATCCTGGTTTGGCGGGAAAAAAAGAGCGGTTTTTGGCGCTTATGAAGAGAGAGGGCAGCCAGGAGGACTACGAGGCATCGATCCTGTTCCTCTCACAATGTCTCGAGATCTATTATGGAAAGAAAACGATCGTACTGGTCGACGAGTATGATGTGGCTCTGGAGAATGCATTTACGTGTGGATTTTATGAGGAGATGGTCAATTTTATCAGGGCGTTGTTCGAGAGCGGACTCAAGGACAACAACAGTCTTGAATTTGCGGCGATCACAGGGTGTCTGCGCGTGTCTAAAGAGAGCATCTTTACAGGACTGAATAACATGAATATCGTGTCCATCAGGAGCACAAATTTTGACGAGTATTTCGGGTTCCGGGTGTCTGAGGTGGAAGAGATGTGCCATTATTATGATATGGACGAGCAGTATGAGACGGTCAAGGACTGGTATAACGGGTATACATTTGGTCAGACGGACATTTACAATCCATGGAGTGTGATCCGGTATATATTTGATACACTGCCGAACAAAAACTGGCTTCCGATGTCCTACTGGGCGAACACATCCTCAAACGAGATCGTGAAAACACTGATCGACCGCGCTGGTGACGAGGACAGGGCGCGGATCGAAATGCTGCTGGCAGGCGGGACGATCGAGATACAGATCCATGAGGATATCACGTACAACGAGATCTATGAAGCGGGGGACAACCTCTGGAATTTCATGTATTTTACAGGATATTTTCGAAAAGTAAGGGAATGGATGGATGAAGATATCATTTATACGCAGCTTGCGATACCGAATAAGGAAGTAAGATATATTTTCCATCAGAAAGTGCAAAAGTGGTTTCGGGACAAACTAAAGGGCAGGGATATGCAGCGTCTTTACAATGCTGTCGTGACGAAAGACTGCGGTGTGATGGCAGATGAGATCAACGATATCTTTGAGGAGACGATCAGCTATATGGATCAGAATGAGTACTACTATCATGGGATGATGGCAGGACTTTTGGCGGGCATCAAGGGTTTTGGCATACGATCGAACAGGGAAGGCGGAAATGGGCGCAGCGATCTTCTGCTAAAGCCAGTCCGCAGGAGCAGGGAGGCGTTTGTCATAGAGTTCAAGGTCGCGAAGGACTTCGGACAGTTGGATGAAAGGGCAGATGAGGCACTGCGGCAGATTGCGGACAGACGGTATGATATGGAACTTAGAAATGATGGCTATAAGTGTATCAGTTACTATGGCATAGCATTCTGTGGGAAAGAGTGCGTGGTACACTGCAGGCCATGTGCAGCATGACGATTAACCAATAGGAGCACTGAACGATTTATGGAGAGCATGACAGGCGAGAGGATGCTGACGTTTCTGCACTCTTTTGACAGGGAGAAACCGGCTTACTTAAATGAACTGGAGCAGTATTCGAAGGAAACCAATGTGCCGATCATCCGGCCGCAGATGCAGAGTCTCCTGCGGCTGCTGATCACATGGGGAAGACCGATGCGGATTCTGGAGGTCGGGACGGCGATCGGTTTCTCCGCGCTGCTGATGAGCGAGTATGCGCCGCTAGGCTGCCGGATCACGACGATTGAAAAGTACGAGAAACGGATACCGCTCGCCAGAGAAAATTTTGAGAAGGCGGGAAAGGCGGACTGCATCACGCTTTTGGAGGGGGACGCGGCGGAGATCCTGGCGTCGATGAAAGAAGACGGCGCGTACGATTTCGTTTTTATGGATGCGGCAAAGGGACAGTATATCAATTTCCTGCCGGATATATTGCGGCTTCTGTCTCCGACAGGACTTTTGGTGTCGGACAATATTCTGCAGGATGGGGAGCTGATCGAGTCGAAGTACGCGGTGATCCGCAGGAACCGCACGATTCATAACAGGATGCGGGAATACCTGTACCAGCTGACGCACTGTGAAGGATTGGAGACGACGATACTGCCTGTCGCGGACGGGGTTGCACTGTCTGCGAAGCGGGGATAGAGGACGCCGGAGGGAGACTAATATAGGATGGAGGAAAGGAATGGACAATAAAAGACCGGGCAGACCGGAGATTCTCGTGCCGGCGAGCAGCCTGGAGGTGTTGAGGACGGCAGTCCTGTTTGGGGCGGATGCTGTATATATCGGAGGCGAGTCGTTTGGGCTGCGCGCAAAGGCAAAAAATTTTTCGGCGCAGGATATGGCGGAGGGGATCCGGTTTGCGCACGAGCGCGATGTGAAAGTGTACGTGACGGCAAATATCCTTGCGCACAATGACGATCTCGAGGGCGCGCGGGCTTACTTTGGCGAGTTAAGGGAGATGGAGCCGGATGCGCTGATCATATCGGATCCCGGCATGTTCATGATCGCGCGGGAAGTCTGCCCCGAGATAGAGATCCATATTTCCACGCAGGCAAACAACACGAATTATCAGACGTACCGGTTCTGGCACCAGCAGGGGGCAAAGCGCGTCGTGTCGGCAAGAGAGCTTTCCCTGGCAGAGATCAGACAGATCCGCGACAACATACCGGAGGAGATGGAGATCGAGAGCTTTATCCACGGCGCGATGTGCATTTCGTATTCCGGGCGGTGTCTGCTGTCCAATTATTTCACCGGAAGGGACGCGAACCAGGGGGCGTGCACGCACCCGTGCCGATGGAAGTACGCGGTGGTCGAGGAGTCGCGCCCGGGCGAGTATCTCCCCGTGTATGAGAATGAGCGCGGGACGTATATATTTAATTCCAAGGATCTGTGCATGATCGAATATATCCCTGAGCTTGTGGCGGCGGGGATCGACAGCCTGAAGATCGAGGGGCGCATGAAGACGGCGCTCTATGTGGCGTGCGTGGCGCGCACGTACAGGAAAGCGATCGACGATCATTTCGAATCGGAGGAGAAATACCGCGGCAATCTGGACTGGTACAGGGCGGAGATCGCAAAGTGCACGTACCGCCAGTTCACGACAGGGTTTTATTTCGGGAAACCGGACGAAAATACGCAGATCTACGACAGCAGCACGTACGTCAATGAGTATGTATTTCTCGGTATCGTGGAGTCGGTTGACGAGCGCGGCTATGCGCGGTTTGAGCAGAAGAACAAGTTCTGCGTGGGCGACACGATCGAGCTGATGAAGCCCGACGGGAGCAATATCCGCACAGCAGTGCTCTCCATGCACAATGATGAGGGGGAGGCGGTCGAGAGCTGTCCGCACGCGAGGCAGATCGTGTACGTGGAGCTGGCAGATAAGCCCGAGCCGTATGATATCATGCGCGTGGAGGCGGCGAGATAGTGGTATAAAATAACGAAAAACAGGCTTTCCTGGAAAATGCTTCTATGCAAAATGCAGAAAAGGAAAAAAACGGCAGGATTTTTTCGGGAAAGCCTTGATTTTTTGCCGGGAATATATTATTGTATAAAAAGTAAAACGAATCAGGCACAAGCAAGGCATGAATATATGAAATGCGGGAACGTAACGATTTATAATTGTATATCATGGTGTTGAGGACAAAGGTGTTCCAAAAAAGAAGAATCTCTTTTTTTGGAACTTTTTTTGTAGAAAAACAGACGCGGTACTGAGCAAATAGAAAACGACAGGCACAAGTACGCGTTTGAGCAGGTGGCAGCGATAAGCGATCCAATAAAAAGGGAGGAAATCAATATGGGAGAGGCATTAAACGTGGAAAAAATCTTTGGTGAGAAGGTCTTTACGATGGAGAAGATGAGAGAGCGGCTCACCAGAAAGGTATTTCTAGAAGTAAAGAGGGTCATGGATCACGGCGGCGAGCTCTCCATGGCGACCGCGGATGTCGTGGCAAAGGCGATGAAGGACTGGGCTGTGGAGAACGGTGCGACGCACTTCACACACTGGTTCCAGCCGCTTACGGGCATCACGGCTGAGAAGCATGACTCCTTCGTGTCACATCCTGACAGCGAGGGAAAAATGCTGATGGAGTTCTCGGGAAAAGAGCTTATCAAGGGCGAACCGGATGCATCCTCATTCCCGTCAGGAGGACTGCGCGCGACGTTCGAGGCGAGAGGCTACACGGCGTGGGACATCACTTCCCCGGCATTTTTGAAGGAATCCGGCTGTGGCGTGATCCTCTGCATCCCGACGGCATTCTGCTCTTACACGGGGGAGGCGCTTGACAAGAAGACACCGCTGCTGCGCTCCATGGAGGCGTTGAGCGAGCAGGCGCTGCGCATTGTAAAACTGTTTGGGAACACAGGGGCTACCAAGGTCACGGCTTCCGTCGGTCCGGAGCAGGAGTACTTCCTCGTAGACAAGGATCTCTATCTGCAGAGAAAGGATCTGATGTTTGCGGGCCGTACCCTTTTTGGCGCGCCGGCTCCGAAAGGACAGGAGATGGAGGATCACTATTTCGGTGTCATCAAGGAGCGCGTCGGGGCATACATGAAGGATCTCAACGAGGAGCTCTGGAAGCTGGGCGTCACGGCAAAGACACAGCACAATGAGGTTGCCCCCGCGCAGCATGAGCTTGCGCCGATCTACGAGACGGCGAACATCGCGGTAGATCACAATCAGCTTGTGATGGAGGCGATGAAGCGCGTCGCGTACAAGCATGACCTGAGATGCCTGCTCCACGAGAAACCCTACGCGGGTGTCAACGGTTCCGGCAAGCACAACAACTGGTCGATCACGACAGATAACGGCGAAAACATGCTGGATCCGGGGGATACACCGAACAAGAACATTCAGTTCCTGCTGGTGCTGGCATGCATCCTCAGGGCGGTGGACCGGCATGGCGATCTGCTGCGCCAGTCGGCGTCCGATGTGGGCAATGACCACAGACTCGGCGCGAACGAGGCGCCCCCGGCGATCATCTCCGTATTTCTCGGGGACCAGCTTGAGGACGTTGTGAGACAGCTGGTGGAGACGGGCGATGCCGCGAAGGTGAAGCAGGGCGGAAGGCTCGAGACAGGTGTTTCCACGCTTCCTGATTTTGAGAAGGACGCGACGGACAGAAACAGGACTTCGCCGTTTGCATTCACAGGCAACAAGTTTGAGTTCCGCATGGTCGGCTCTGCAGATTCGATCGCAAGTCCGAATACGACACTGAATGCGATCGTCGCGGAGGCGTTCTGCGAGACGGCTGACAGACTCGAGAAGGCGGAGGATTTTGACCTCGAGGTGCACGATATCATCAAGGAGTACATGACACAGTACCAGAGGATCATCTTTAACGGCGACGGCTACTCGGAAGAGTGGGTTGCGGAGGCGGCAAGGCGCGGTCTTCCGAACATCAAATCCATGATCGAGGCGGCTTCGACGATCACGACGGACAAGGCGGTGGCACTGTTTGAGAAGTTTGGTATTTTCACCAGGGTGGAGCTTGAGTCGCGCGAGGAGATCATCTATGAGACGTACGCCAAGACGATCAACATCGAGGCGCTCACGATGATCGATATGGCTGGAAAGGATATCATCCCGGCGGTGGCTTCCTACGCGGGCGAACTCGCCAACTCTGTGATAGCAGTCAGGGAAGCGGGTGCCAGTGCACAGGCGCAGGCGGAGATGCTGTCGGAGGTAGACGGACTGCTGACGGAAGCGAAGAAAGCGCTCAACACGCTCAAGGCGGTGGAGGCGGGAGCCTCCGGGATCCCGGATGTGAAAGAGCGTGCATTCTACTACAAAGATACCGTCAAGGAGGCTATGGATGCACTGCGCGCGCCGATCGACAAGCTTGAGATGATCGTGGACAGCACGGTCTGGCCGATCCCTACATATGGTGAGCTGATGTTTGAAGTATAAAGGACGCTTGAGATAAAAAAGTCAAACGGCAGACGGGGGAGTCTGCCGTTTGACTTTTGGTCGTAAGAGGTATGAAATGTATCAACTTGCTGCCTGATAATATCCTCCGAGGGTGTTTGGATGTTAAAAGGATAGTTATATTATACTATCAGGATGATCGTGCCGCAAGAGCCGATTCTTCGCAAAAAAGGTTCTTTTTTACACGTTTACAGCGCATGTTGCGCGCTGTCACGGCAGCTTACGGGCTCAAAAAGACAGCTTACCGCATTGTGATTGCGGCGGCTGTCTTTTTTTCGTATGATGTCTGCAGAGGGAATGAAAAATAAACGGGAGCAGAAAGGAATGCGAAGATGGAACCGGTGATCAAAGTAGAGGGATTAAAGAAATCTTTTGGGGATGTGAGGGCGGTGGACGACATCAGTTTCGAGGTGGAGCGCGGAGAGTTGTTTGGCTTTCTGGGCATCAACGGCGCGGGTTTCCGGCGGCCAGAAAAGGAGATGTGAGATTGCAAGGGCGCTTGTCAATGCGCCGGAGATCATGTTTCTGGACGAGCCGACGACGGGGCTTGATCCCGCCACGAGAAAAAAGGTGTGGGCGTCCCTCGAGCGGCTGCGCAGGGAGGAGAAGATGACCATTTTCCTGACAACGCACTATATGGAGGAGGCTGCGCGGGCGTCGCACATAGCCATCATGGATGCGGGTCATTTAAAAGAATACGGAACCCCGTTTTCGCTGAAGGAGAAATACGCGAAGGATCAGCTCAGGCTGTATTCGCGTTCGCCCGGGTTGGAGGAGCGGCTTGCGGCGCTGCAGGCTGCATACAGGAAGAAAGAGGACTATTTCGTGGTGGCTGTCCCGGAGAGCATGGCGGCGCTTGCGGTTCTCGACAGTGTGCGGGAGCTGATCGACGGGTTCGAGATGGTGCAGGGTTCCATGGACGATGTTTTTTTGAATGTGACGGGAAAGAAGCTGGAGGGTTGAGATGAGAGAGATTTATTATTTGACCAAGAGAAATATGCTGCTTTATGTCCGGGATCATGTGTCCGTCTTTTTTTCCGTGCTGTCCATGCTGATCGTGCTGGCATTGATGGTGGTATTTTTGGGCAGCATGAACAGTGAGAATGTGGTGGACGCGCTCGCGGCGTTTGGCGGTGTGCGGGATACTGCGGCGGATGAGAAGAATGCCGCCTGGCTGATACAGATGTGGACGCTTGCGGGCATCCTGGAAGTCAACGCGGTCACGATCACGCTGACACTCATGGGGACGATGGTGCAGGACGAGGCGGGGAACAGGCTGGCGAGTTTTTACATGGCGCCGGTGAAACGGATCAGGATCGCGCTTGGGTATATCATCGCGGCGTGGATCACCGCGACGGGTATGTGCATGCTGACACTGGCGCTGGGTGAGGGTTACATGGCACTTTGCGGGTATCCGCTGCTCGACGCCGCAGCGTGTCTGAAACTGTTTGGCATGATCGTGTTCAACACGTTTGCCTGCGCGTCCCTGTTTTATCTGCTGGCGCTGTTTGTCCACAGCGAGAGCGCGTGGAGCAGTCTGATGACGATCATCGGGACGCTGGTCGGCTTTGTGGGAGCGATCTACCTGCCGATGTCCATGCTGCCGGAGCGCGTGGGCAGCGTGCTGAAATGCCTTCCGGTGCTGCACGGCGCCGCGATGATGCGGGAGGTCTGCACGGAAGACGCCATCGCACAGACATTTGAGGGACTGCCAGGGATCGCGGGGGAGCAGTTTCGCGAGCAGATGGGAGTGACCGTTTTTGCGGGTGACAGGGAAGTATCTTTGCAGTTTCAGTTTTTATTGATCGCAGTGTATGCTATAATAGCCATAACCGTATCGGTGTGGATCAGCAGGCGGCGCAAATTGAGGGACCGTTAGGCGCTGCAGCGGGGACATGTGCAGGTCGTGCGGGTCGTCTGTGGGCGGCACCTGACGGCAGATCCGGGGTACGGGGGACTTGGAGGGATTATGAAGATTACGATTACAGAGCCGGGCGAGGGAGAGGAAGACGAGATCATTGTCCGCTGCCGCCATATGGATCAGCAGCTGTTAAAATTGATATATGCGATCAAAGCCGGGCGCGAGAGGATCACGGCGCTGCAGGACGGAGATTATTTTCAGGTCGCGCCGGATGAGATCTACTATTTCGAGGCGGTGGACAGCAAGGTCTTTCTGTATCTGGAAAAAGAGGTCTATGAGACGAAGCTGAAACTGTATGAGCTGGAAGAGATTTTCCGGAATACGGATTTTTTCCGCGCGTCCAAGTCCTGCATTGTCAATCTGTCAAAGGTGAAGCGGCTGAGTCCTGCCTTTAACGGCAGGTTTGAGGCGCTGATGCGAAACGGGGAGCGGGTGATCATCTCGAGACAGTACGTTCCGGTGTTGAAGCAAAAACTTGGTCTGTGAGGAGGTGTGTTCTGGTGGAACGGTTGAAGGATATGTTTTTTGTCTTTGTCTGCGTGACGACCTGCGTGCTGTTCGTGACGGCGATGTATATAACGGTATTCTGGCAGCAGGCAGTGCTGGGGGTGGAGATCCTGTGGCAGATCCTGGTCGTGTCTTTTCTGTGCAGTGTCGTGACGTTCTTCTATCCGCGGCGGGAGGTCGGCAAAAAGGCGATGTTGTCCATATACATCTGTCACTATGTTCTGACGAATGCGATCGTTCTGGGCTGTGGGATCTGGTTTGAGTGGTTTTATATCGACAATCTGCCGATGGTGCTGGCGATGCTCTTAGCCATAGCGGTCATCTTTGCGCTGGTCTCCGCTGTCGCGTGGCGGCGGGGAAAGCAGCAGGCGGAGTTGCTGAATGAGCGGCTGCAAAAGTACCAGCAGGAGCATAGGGATTGATGGGCACTGTACGTGTTTCTCTGCGTTTCTGTGAAGACGGACTGCACAATTGATAAAAAAATAAAATGTTGAGCTAATTTTGAGATTTGTGATCTACACTCCTTGTGAAGTCAGTACTCAAGTCTTAGGGGCTGTAAAAAGCCGGAAGGAGTACGAATAACAGACAAAAAGGAGAGTGTTTTTATGTTGATCAAAGCAGAAGGACTGAGCAAAGTGTACGGGGGCGGTGAGAACAAGGTCACTGCGCTCCACAGGGCAAACCTGCAGATCGCGGAGGGGGATTTCATCTCGATCATGGGACCGTCCGGCAGCGGCAAGAGCACCCTGCTGCATCTGTTGTCAGGTCTGGATTTTCCCACGGAGGGAAGATTGTCCTACGATGGAAAGGACATATATGGATTGAATGACAAAGAGCTGTCGGCTTTCCGACGCAGACGGATCGGATTTATTTTCCAGCAGTTTCATCTGCTGCCCGTCCTGACGGCGCGGGAGAATATACTGATGCCGCTGCTGCTGGACAGGAGGCAGGCGGATCCGGCATATCTCGAGGAGCTGGCAGCGATGCTCGGCATCAGTGACCGCCTGACACATCTGCCGCACGAGCTGAGCGGCGGGCAGCAGCAGCGGGTGGCGATCGCGCGCGCACTGATCGCCGGACCGGATGTCATCTTTGCGGATGAGCCGACCGGAAATCTGGACAGCAGGAGCGGCGCGGAAGTCATGAAGATGCTTGGGGATATCCGGAGCAGGATGAATAAGACGCTCGTCGTCATCACACACGACAGCCGGATCGCGCAGATGGCGGAGCGGAGATTGGTGATCATGGACGGCATTTTGACCGAGGAGGGGGTGGCAGGGCGATGAGATCGTTTCGTTCGTATTATGTGTTGGCATGGAGAGAGATCATGGGGCAGAAGGTTGTGTCCAGCCTCATCCTGATCGCAGTCGTGTTGTCCACAGTCATGACTACTGCTGTCGGACAGTCCGTGGGTGTGCTGGATGCGATGCGCAGACAGCAGGCGGTCGCGATCGGGGGTGACAGATACGCATCGTTTGTGCAGCTGACCGGGGAGCAGGCGCGTGCCGTGGAGGAGGACGACAGGATTTCCTATGCGGGACGTTCCGTCCAGCTGGGGGCGATGGAGCTGAATGATCTGCTGAAACTGAATCTGGAAGAGTACTGGGGAGACGGGCTGGATCTGTATCCGGCATACACCCGGATTGTGGAGGGACGGCTGCCCGAGAAGCCGCTGGAGGTCGCACTGCCGGAAGATGCCCTGCAGTTTCTCGGATTTACGGGTGAGATCGGTGATACGATATCGCTGCCGCTGTCCAAGGCGCTTCGCCATGGTATCATGATCGAGTCCTATGATTATGAGGCGGATTTTGTCCTCACCGGCATCACACAGAGCAATTATCTGGGTTACGTGTACGGATATATCCGCGGCTTTGCGGGAGAGGGGACCGCGGCAGAGATCCTGCCGCAGGAATATCTTTATTACAATATGGATATCCGGACGGCAGAGCGGCGGAATTTTCAGGCGGTCATCGATGACATGGCGGGCAGTCTGGGACTTCATGAGCTGGACACACTGTACAATCACCCCTATCTGAATGCGCTGGGGATCCGGTACAGTGCGGACGAGGAAAGCATGATGCTCGACGACGACGGTTTTTGGCTTGTTATCCTGGTGGGGATTTTGGCGGCGGGATTGATCTTGATGGCGGCGGGGCTTGTGATCTACAATATCCTAAAGATTGCGATCACCCGGCGGATCGGGCAGTACGGCATACTCCGCGCAGTCGGTGCAGAGAGAGGGCAGCTGTACCGCATCGTGGCGGCGGAGATCCTGGCGGTCTGCCTTTGCGGCATCCCCGTCGGAATGGCTGGCGGGTTCCTGTCCGCCAAAGGGATTTTGGGCGCGGTGCTGAACCAGTTGTCCCCGGAGATGTTTCTCGCGGCAGATACGGCACAGCTTCAGGATCTGATCGCAGAAAACAGCGGCGGCAAATGGGGGTATCTTCTCGTGAGCGGGTTGATCACGCTGCTGTTTGCGTTTCTGGCGGCGGCACCGGCAGCGCGTTTTGCGGCGAAAGCCGCTCCTGTGACGGCGATGCACAAGATGGCATCCGCCGGGGCAGGGGGCGCCAAAACCGGCCGCGGGCGGCGCAGGAGCAGTGCGCACAGGCACAAAAACATACGGGGGTTTGAGCGCTATTATGCGGCGCTCAACATGCGGCGCAACAAAAGCCGCACCGCCATCACTGTCTTGTCGCTGGTCATGAGTATCACTGTATTTGTCACGCTGCAGGGGTATCTCACACTGTTGGGCGTGTCGGATGCGGAACCGGAGCATATGGGGGATTACTCGATCGTGAATGAGTACGCCGGATTTTCACAGGAAGAACTGCGTCAGATGGAATCCGAGGCCTGCGTGTCGGCTGTGGCGGCGCAGCAGTTTACGCTGTACGAGCCGGATGAACAGTATGCCCCCGCAGGGATCGAGACCGATATCGATTTTGCGGGCAACCCTGTCGAGCGGTTCCAGATCTATGGCGTCAATGACTGTTGGGCAGATTATCGCTTTGACGGGTGGCTGACAGAGGAACAGATGAATGCGCTAAAGACTGGGGAGGGCTGTGTCGTCCGCAATCCGCTCCCTATCGATATAGAAGGATTGGAGGCAGGGACGACGTGTGTGTCGGAGGGCAGCACGATCACCATAGCCGGCAAAAGGCTGCAGGTACTGCTGTCGCTGGACGGCTACGAAGGCTATTTCAGCGTCGGGAACAACGGTTTTTGCAACGGACTGCAGGTGCTTGTGAGTGACCGGCTCTATCCGCAGCTGACCGGCACGGATGTGTATGCGGAGTTTTGCCCGATCTTGAGTGCGGGCGCGGACAGGGAGGCATTTGACCGCACGCTTGACGGACTCTGCGCGCGCGTTGCCGGAACGACATGGGTGTCCTATGAGGAAACGGACAGACAGCTTGCGGAGAGCAGCGCGCAGATTCAGCTGCTTGCATGGGGGCTGATCCTGCTGATCGGTCTCATCGGTATACTGAATATCATCAATACCGTATATACGAATATCCATACGCGGATCGCGGAGATCGGCACACAGCGGGCGATCGGCATGAGTGCGGGGAGCCTGTACAGGACCTTTCTGTGGGAAGGAGCCTACTATGGCATCTTTGCGGCGGTCATCGGGAGTGCAGCCGGGTATCTGTGCACGATCCTCGTGGAGTCGGCTGGCGCGGGCGAGTTTCATCTGACTGCCCCTCCGCTGGCTGCGATGGCGGAAGCCGCCGCATTGTCGATCGCAGCCTGCCTGCTCGCGACAGCCGTTCCGCTGCGGCGGATCGCGAGGATGAGCATTGTGGAGTCGATCGAGACGCAGGAGTGAGAGATCATGAGGTGGTAAAATAAACATTGCACAGTGTATTTATGTAAGGTATAATGAAAACAGTCAAGAGCTTTTTCAATTTCTGCAGATATGAATAATACAAAAAGCAGGTGGATCAATGAGAATCGATTTTGTGGAACTGTGCAATTTTAGAAATATAGAATTACAAAAAATATCCTTTGAGAACAAAAACTTTATAGTCCTGATCGGGGAAAACGGAAGCGGTAAGACAACGATCCTAGAAGCGATCACCAAAGCTTTTGTGCCAGTTCTGAGAGCAGTTAACGGCGAGGCTGTGAAACGATGTGACTTGACAAACGGTGATATCAGATGTGGAGCTGCGGCATCGACAGTGACGGTTGGAATCTCATTGGAGGATGATAAATATGTATGGACAAATAAAAGGCGTCTTTCCCCGCAGATGACACTTGATGAAATGACTGTCTGGAAAACACCGATATCAAATGATCTGAAGAGTTTAAAAAGCAAGTATATTGAATGTGTGGAAAAAAGAAGACTTCCGTTGGTTCTTTACTATGGAACAGACAGGATTATCCGCGATGTGCCGCAGCGAGGACATATTAAAAATTTTGAGGTGACAGACGCGCTTCGAAATTGTTTTGACAATGTTAATTATTTTAGAGATTTTTATGATTGGTTTAAAACAGAGGAGGATATAGAACTCAGAGGTCTTCGCGATGACCGGAACTATAGAAATCCCAAATTGGATTGTGTCCGAACTGCCCTGGAGCGAACGATCAAAGGTTACAGTAATCTTAGGATAGAACTGGCGCCGTCAAGGATGCTCCTGACGAGCCCCCAGGGGACGGATCTGCAGATCGATCAGCTTAGTGGCGGGTATAAGGCAGTTCTTTCAGTGGTGGCAGATATTGCAAAAAGATTGGCAATAGCAAATCCGGACGCGGAAAATCCGCTGGAGGAAGAAGCGGTCATATTGATAGATGAGTTAGATCTGCATCTTCACCCCAGATGGCAGAAGACGATCGTGGAGGATCTCAAGAGGACTTTTCCAAACTGCCAGTTTATCATCACGACACATTCGCCGTTTATCATCCAGTCGTTGCAAGCGGGGGAGTTGTTTGATATTGGTATGATGCAGTATGCTGCGGAATGTGGGAGTTATAACGGCTGGAGTATAGATGTCATCCAGGAACAGAAGATGGGTGTAGCACAAAAAACATCAGCGTTCAACACGCAGATTGAAGCGTTCTCTCAAGCGATGGATCATGGAGACTTTGAGCGGGCGAAGATGCTTTATTTGGACTTAAAGACTATGGTACACCCTGAGAGTCCTGAGAACAGAATTTTAGATTTGGATTTG
Organism: uncultured Lachnospiraceae bacterium; assembly: GCA_910585765.1. GTDB lineage: Bacteria > Bacillota > Clostridia > Lachnospirales > Lachnospiraceae > COE1. The sequence continues at coordinate 14,035 of CAJUES010000040.1, forward strand.
GAGATGATGACGGCGGATGATAAAACTTGAACGGGGAGCATGTCCCAAAGAACTCACAGGGGAAGTATGTGAAGAACTGACAAGAATGTACAAGGAGAACAAGGAAAGGGATGTATGGAATTCTCCTAACATAAAAAAGTCTTTAAAAGCAGCACTGTTAGATATGAGTCATAAAAAGTGTGTCTATTGTGAGTGTGAACTGAATATAGAATCGAAAGATGTTACGATTGATCATTTTCTACCGAAATCAACAAATCCTGACAAAGTCGTGCAATGGACGAATTTACTTCCGTCATGTCTGCGTTGCAATCGGGCAAAAGGTGATTACGAGGGCAGGATTGTGAATCCCTTTGAAGATATACCCAAAGAGTATATCGCACTAAGCGTTCAAAACAGATATCGTCTGGAAGGAATTGACATCACGGGAATAGGGAAAAACACGATTGTGTCGATCAATTTGAACGATATACAGCGGGTTATGGTACCGAGGATGGCGGAATGGGAGGAAATACATCAGAGACTGGTTGATATCTCAGAAGACCTGAATGAATATGGATATAAGGAAAGGTACAGGAAGAGACTGGAGATTCTTATGGGAAAATGTACTGCGGATAATCCATATGCGGCAGTGAAGGCTTCCAACATGCTTGAAGACCGATGTTATCTCAGCATTAAAAAAAGCATGAAAGAGAATGGGAAGTGGACATACAGGTTAGAGGAAGTGGAGAATGAAATGAAACAGATTGCGCTGCAGTTTGTCTGATATATAAAAAGGCGGTTTATACCGCCTTTTTATGCGCACGGGCACCCAGAGGAAGAATGTCATCAAACCGATAAATCGGTTCGCTGACGGGTGCCCGGCGCGCGAGTAGGGGAGAAGATCATTCCCCTGCTTGATTATATGTCAGGATTCCTCCTCCTTCAGATATTCCCTGCTTGACACTTTTGCGGTATTGTCATAGCATTTGAATATTTTATTGACAAAAGTGCTGTCTATCTTCGGTGTCGCCAGGCTGACGACGGGGGTGACGATCAATCCGACGATCATGGCGGCTGCACCTGCGTTGATCGGCGAGGCGATGAACTTGAAGAACATATTGGACACCGTGATGCCTACACCGCAGGCAAAGCTTGCCCACACGCCGGCTCTGGTGACGCCCTTCCAGTACAGACCATAGAGGAACGGTGCGAGGAAGGCGCCTGCGAGGGCACCCCATGAGATTCCCATGAGCTGTGCAATGAAGGTGGGCGGGTTCAGTGCCAGCACGACAGAGATCACGATGAAAAACACGATCAACACGCGTATGTAGACCAGCTGCTTTTTGTCGTCCATGTCCTTCACGATATTGCCCTTGATAAAGTCAAGCGTGAGCGTCGAAGCCGAGGTCAGCACCAGCGAGGAGAGCGTCGACATGGAAGCCGAGAGCACTAAAATGATCACAATGCCGATCAGGATATCGGGCAGTGTCGACAGCATGGACGGAACGATCGCGTCATACAGGACGGAACCGTCAGCCTTGTACAGCGCCGGCGAGTCGAACAGCCGCCCGAATCCGCCGAGGAAGTAGCAGCCGCCGGACACGATGACCGCAAAAAAAGTGGAGACGATCGTGCCGGTCTTGATCGCCTTCTCGCTCTTGATCGCATAGAACTTGTGGACCATCTGGGGAAGTCCCCATGTTCCCAGCGATGTGAGGATGATGACGCCCAGAAGGTTCAGGGGATCTGTGCCGAAAAACGATGCGAAAGCACCCTGCTGTCCCATCGTGACAGGCACATCGGACGGGAGCTCGGAGAGTTTTCGGACAGCCTCGATAAATCCGCCCTGACCGGAGAGCACAGCGGCGATGACGGCAACAATGCCAAACAGCATGATGATGCCCTGGATAAAGTCATTGATCGCGGTTGCCATGTAGCCGCCGAGGATGACGTACACGCCGGTGAGCACAGCCATCGTGATCACACAGACCGTGTAGGGAATGTCGAAAGCCATGCCGAACAGTCTGGAAAGTCCGTTGTACACAGAGGCGGTGTATGGGATCATAAACACGAACGCGATCGCGGAAGCCACGACCCTCAGCACATTGCTGTCATAGCGCCTGCCGAAAAAGTCGGGCATAGTCGCGACCTCGAGGTGATGTGTCATGACTCTGGTCCGCCTGCCCATCGCGACCCACGCAAGCAGCGAACCGATCACCGCGTTTCCGAGTCCGATCCATGTGGAGGCAAGACCGTACTTCCAGCCAAACTGCCCCGCGTAGCCGACGAACACGACCGCGGAAAAGTAGGAAGTGCCGTAGGCGAACGCCGAGAGCCAGGGACCCACGCTCCGCCCGCCGAGCACGAAATCTGTCATGCTGTTCGCACTCTTTCTGGCGTACAGCCCGACTGCGATCATGCACCCAAAGAACAATATCAGTAATATGATTTTGATAAGCATAATGATGATGCTCCTCCCTTAATAAATTGCTCCCTTTTCGGAAAAGTGTTCCCTGTCATTTTGACAGCCTTAAAATCAGTAACTTATAATTCAGAAATCATTTTTACCTTTAATGGACGTTTTGTTAAAAACTCGGCATTTTCATCCATTGTCGTCCTCGGATGCTGAAATATATCATTCTGAGTGTCAACAGGTTCATCAATGATATACAAATATCCTTTTTCCACTCCATTATGGTTAATTACCCCATTATCATCGTACCCCAAAATACTTGGTTGGTGTGAAAACGCCTCTGCAAGTTCTTTCCACTGTGTAATTGTACTGTTTGTTCTTAACTCTGAAAAAATCATATTAGAACCATGGTACCAAACACCGTCAGCATTTATTACTATTTTCATACTTTTTCCTCCATAATTTCCAAGAGAACACTTTTCCGAAAAGAGCGATAAATTGTAAGCGACTCATCACACAAATACTTTAGGACTTCAACGCTTTTATGTGATAAAGTGTCTATATTATAGCGCACGATAGGGAAGGGTGTCAATAGTTACTGTCCACTCATTGTCAAAGTAGTGAAAAACATGCGCCAAAATGCTTGTATGTTAGAGCGTGTTTGAAAAATGCTTTCCGTCAGATGTACGTCACAGTTTGTGGGAGATTAAATCATCTTACAGATGATGTGCCAAATGAAGGAGGCGTAGGGGGCAAAGGCATAAAGGGCAATGCCTTACGCCGACTGAATGCGGTGCAGATATCACGCAAAGTGGTGATACAGATGGCGGGAATGATTTTTCAAACACACTCTAGCATTTTGTGTGCAAAAGGTGTTGCTGTTTGTTTCTATAATGTATATAATGGTGCTAAAAAGATGTGATTTGACAGGAGGGGCAGGCAGAGCGAACGAAATTGGATCGATGGGTATCATCACAGTATCAAAATGGAAATAATCTATAAATGAGCAAATTTGAAATCTTGCACAAATTTGTCCGTAATTAAACGACAAATTTGAGGTTTTACATTTATTTTGTCCGCGAATGAAATACAAAACGTAGAATCCTTTGTGCAGTTTTCCGGATTTGCTCAATTATAGAAATAATATTAAAAATGTGAATAAAAAAATATAAATAAAAAAATGAATTCAGAAAGGAAGGACTATCATGCTAAAAGGAAAAGTCGCAATCGTCACAGGTGGAACAAGGGGGATCGGTTTTGAGATCGTGAGAAAATATCTCGAAAACGGTGCCAAAGTCGTGCTGTTTGGCTCGCGCCAGGAGTCGGTCGACCGCGCACTGCAGCGTTTAAAGGAGGAGAACAGCAGCTGGGAGGTTGAGGGAAAGCATCCCAAGCTCACGGATGCCGCAGAAGTCGAGCAGGCGATCCTCGCGGTCAGGGAAAAATATGGAAGGATCGACATTCTGGTCAACAATGCCGGGATCTCTCAGAGCACGCCGCTCTACGACTACACTGCGCAGGAGTTTGACCAGGTGATCGATTTGAATGTGAAGGCAGTGTTTTATGCGATCCTGCCGGCTGCGAAGATCATGAAGGAACAGGGCGGCGGCTGCATCATCAACACCAGCTCCATGGTGAGTATTTCGGGACAGCCCGCAGGCGTGGGATATCCTGCCAGCAAGTTTGCAGTAAACGGGATAACGATCTCCCTCGCAAGAGAGCTCGGAAAAGACAATATCCGCGTCAATGCTGTGGCGCCGGGAGTGACAAGGACGGATATGGTGGCGGCACTGCCGGAGGCAACGGTCAAGGCTATTTCTTCGAGGATACCGCTTGGCAGGGCGGGTGAGCCGGAGGAGGTGGCAAACGCCTTCCTGTATCTGGCAAGTGATCTGGCAAGCTATGTCACCGGCGAGATCCTGTCTGTCGACGGGGCATCAAAGGCGTAGATCGCTACAGAAAACCATAGTGCTCCAACGCCTGCCGTATACCGCCGCCGCTGGCTTTTGCCGTCACGTACTCCACCTGCTCGAAAAGAATTTCGGGCGAGGCGTTCCCCATCGCGATGCTGTGGGGAACGTAGGAGAGCATGGACAGGTCGTTGTTGCTGTCCCCGAAGGCATACGCGTCCGCCAGGTTCAGACCGTAGTGGTCCAGCACATACTGAATGCCCGATGCCTTGGAGTAGCCGTGCGGTACAAATTCGCGGAACGTCCCGCCCCTGTCGATGCAGTCGAACCACCGGTCGCTGACCTGGCGGAAAGCCGTCAGCTGCGCCTCGTCCTCGTACCAGATGACAAATTTGTCAGCGAAAAAATTTGGATTTTCGAGCTCTTCCGGCATGTCGTACCGGCGTCTGGCAAAGGACTGATACTGGCGCACCGCGTCGGGGTGGTGCAGCGGGCGGGACATGTCAAATGCTACATAGGTGCGCGACTCAAACAAAATATCCGCGTCCACCCGCCGCGCGGCGTGCAGGATCTGCATTGTCGTGGAATGGGTCTGGGAAACGTGCAGGACATCCTGACCGCCGCAGTAAATATTGGTACCGCAGCCGCACACATAACCGTCCCAGCCGACCTCGCGGAAGCGGGACTCCACATTTTGAAAGCATCTTCCTGTGTTGATGAACATCAGGTTCCCGCCGGCGCGCGCTTTTGTGATCGCGCGCGCCGCGTCCTTTGGCACTTGTCCGTCCATCTCTGAGGTCAGTGTTCCGTCGATATCGAAAAAAGCGATTTTTCTAGCCATGTAAGCATCTCCTTCTGCGTCGTGTTGTTTTGTTCCGTTGGGTGCCCGTGTGCATAAAAAACCGCTGCCACAGTAAAGCACTGGCAGCAGCTGCGCACAGACTGCATAGATCAGATACCAAGGTCGAGGCTTGAAAAGTCAATATAAAAGTCTTCAAATATGCTAACCTTGATCGTGTCATGAAATGAATGGACTTTTAAATCTCCAGATTCCAGGTTGTAAACGTGGATAGATTCACTTCGCGTATCAATAATCCAGTATTCGCGAACACCAGCATCATTGTATATGCCAAGCTTCGTTATATAGTCATGCCCGGGATTGGAAGGGGACACGATTTCAATGATCCAGTCAGGCGCGCCGACGCAGCCACGGGGCGTGATCTTGTCCGGGTCGCATATAACAGAAATATCAGGTTCAAGTACTGTGTCCTCTCCCTCATGGAGCTGTACTCCGAATGGAGCGGCATAGGCGCGGCACTTTCCCCCTTCCGATTTGATATAGTTTTTTATGACGTAATGAAGTTCGCCGGATATATCCTGGTGTTTGGTGCTGGGAGTCGCCATATAGACGATATGACCATTGATCAGTTCCGCATGGATATCATCAGGCAAATTATAGAAGTCCTCAATGGTATAATATTTTTCTTGTGGCAATGGTATTGAATACACTTCCTTTCAAGGTGTTGTAGGGTTAATAGTAGAATTACGTACACCGTTTTCTTAATCCTCGTATACAAAGTGCTTGGTATATGAGGAATTAAAAAATTTGCTAATCACATTTTAATCTCTCAGGGTTTAATTCCCCGCAGCTCTGCTGTGGGGAGCAGTATTATTGCTTGATATTCATTTCTGTTTCACGCTGTTTTAGTAGTTCACGAAGTTTGATTCAATCACCTCATACAGTCAGAATATCATAGAAAATATATATACACAACAAAAAAGATTTAGGAATTGCAGGAAAATGGTAACAGTTCAGCCCAGGACTTCGCACCACGCTGCGAAGTCCGTGAGAAAGCATCGTGGTTGAGACGCATATTGAAGAGTATAAAAATCGAAGAAATCCTATTGACATACTAGGGATAAAAGCGTATGATAACTATATCAATACATACAGGTGTAGAGATCGTCTGTTTCAATTGCACGAAAGAGATAAAAAGATTTGGACCTGGAAACGGAGGAAAATATTATGAACAGAAAAAACTATGCAGACAGAAATCTGAGATTCGAGACATTGCAGCTACATGTGGGACAGGAGGCGCCTGATCCGGTGACGGACGCGAGGGCAGTGCCCATTTACCAGACGTCATCGTTTGTGTTCAGGAACGCAGCCCAGGCGGAGGCAAGATTTGCCCTGCAGGATGCGGGGAACATCTACGGCAGGCTGACCAACCCCACGGAGGATATCTTTGAACAGCGCGTGGCAAGGCTGGAGGGCGGCGTGGCAGCGCTCGCCGTGGCGTCAGGTGCGGCGGCAGTCACCTACACGATCCAGAATCTCGCACAGAGCGGCGGGCATATCGTCGCGGCAAAGAACATCTATGGCGGCACATACAACCTGCTCGCGCACACGCTGGTCGATTACGGCGTGACGACGACTTTTGTGGATCCGCTCGATGTCAGCAGTTTTGAGCGGTCGATACAGGACAACACAAAGGCACTCTATATAGAAACGCTCGGCAATCCGAACTCGGAGGTCACCGATATCGAGGCGGTTGCGCAGATCGCGCATGCACACGGTATTCCGCTGGTCGTAGACAGCACGTTCGCGACACCGTATCTGGTGAGACCGATCGAGCACGGGGCGGACATTGTGATTCACTCCGCCACAAAGTTTATCGGGGGGCACGGCACGACCATCGGCGGCGTGATCGTGGACGCGGGAAAATTTGACTGGGCGGCAGGCGGGAGGTTCCCGCAGTTTACAGAGCCCAATCCGAGCTATCACGGCATCAGTTTCGTGGACGCGGCGGGACCGGCAGCGTTTATAACCAGGATACGCGCGATCCTGCTGCGGGATATGGGCGCTACCCTCTCACCGTTCCACGCGTTCATCTTCCTGCAGGGATTGGAGACGCTCTCGCTGCGCGTGGAGCGCCACGTGGAAAATGCGCTGAAAGTGGTTGCGTATCTGTCAAAGCATCCGCAGGTGGAGAAGGTGAACCACCCGTCCGTGACGACGGACCCGGAACAGCAGAGACTCTACAGGAAATACTTCCCCAACGGGGGCGGGTCGATCTTTACCTTTGAGATCAGGGGCGGCGAGCAGAAGGCGAAAGACTTTATCGACAGTCTCGAACTGTTCTCGCTGCTTGCGAATGTGGCGGACGTGAAGTCGCTCGTCATTCACCCCTATTCAACGACACATGCAGAGCTGGATGACAGGGAGAAGGCAGACCAGGGCATCAAGCCGAACACGATCCGCCTGTCGATCGGCACAGAACACATTGACGATATCATCGAGGATCTCGAGGAGGCGTTCAGGGCAGTTTCACAATGACAGTGTTTTTACGGCAGTCTTATCAGGATCGATCAGGAAAGGAAAAGGTTAAAATGGCAGTGTATAAAGGATTTACAGAGATCATCGGCAAAACGCCCCTTGTGGAGATCGTCAACGTGGAGCGCGCGCACGGCTTGAAGGCAAGGGTGCTCGCAAAGCTCGAGTACAGAAACCCCGCAGGGAGCGTGAAGGACAGGGCAGCCCTCTGCATGATCAGGACGGCAGAGGAAAAAGGTCTGCTGAGAGAAGGCTCCGTTATCATCGAGCCGACAAGCGGCAATACAGGCATCGGGCTTGCGGCGATCGCGGCGGCAAAAGGCTACCGTACGATCCTCACAATGCCGGAGACCATGAGCGTGGAGCGCAGGAATATCCTGAGGGCTTACGGCGCGGAGATCGTCCTCACGGAGGGCGCAAAGGGCATGAAGGGTGCGATCGAGCGGGCGCAGGAGCTGGCGGAGGAAATCGAGGGGGCATACATCCCGGGGCAGTTTGACAACCCGGCGAATGCGCAGGCACATTACGAGACGACAGGACCGGAAATATGGGAGGACACGGAGGGCAGGGTCGACATCTTTGTCGCCTGTGTCGGCACGGGCGGCACGATCACAGGGACCGGAAGATTCCTAAAGGAGAAAAACGCAGGGATCAAGGTCGTGGCAGTGGAGCCGGCAGGCTCACCCGTTCTGTCAGGAGGGGAGCCAGGCGCACACAAGATACAGGGGATCGGTGCGGGCTTTATCCCGGACGTACTCGATACAGGCATATATGACGAGGTGATCCGGATCGAGGATGACCAGGCATTTGAGGCATCGAAAGAACTCACGAGAAAGGAAGGGATTCTCACAGGCATCTCGTCCGGCGCGGCGCTCTGTGCGGCAGTCCGGCTGGCAGAGAGACCGGAAAATGAGGGGAAGACCATCGTGGTGCTCCTGCCCGACAGCGGAGACAGATACTACTCGACACCGCTCTTTGCAGATTAGAGCGTGTTTGAAGATTCAGTTTTGGAGGGCAGCCTGCTAAATAGATGAAAAAAGACAGATCAGGAAAAGAGGTCTGTCTTTTTTATTTTGATGCCGTTATGGGAATGAAATTGCAAAATTTCACAAAAAACTTATATTGACAACATAAAAACTTGTAAAAAACCACGGAATGTGATAGCATTAAGATGATATACGATGAATACATTTAACAAAAGCATTTGGGAGAACGAAAGGTAGGGGACTTATGAAGAGAAGAGGATTGAAGCTCACACCGCGTCTTGTACTAGTGGCAGCGCTTCCTTTGATACTGATGTTTGCTTTTGCGGTAGCAGGGATCAGTTCATCATGCGGATCCATTATCGAGTCGATGGTACAGCATGAATTGATGACGGCGCAGTATGCTTTCGAGACGTCTGTGGCAAATATCGCACAGGGTACATATATGTATACGAATGGAAAGTTTTACAAGGGAAAGCGCAACATTAGTGACAATACACAGTTTTTTGACAATTTCAGCCATGAGGTCGATCTGCAGGTCACTGTTTTTTATGACAATGTGCGGGTTGCCACAAGCCTTGTGGACGCGCAGGGGAACCGTCTCGTGGGGACGGAGGCTGACCCTGTGATCTACGACCTGGTGGTCAAGCAGGGGCAGGACTACTACTCCGACCATGTGGAGATCAGCGGCAAGACATACTATGCCATGTACTGCCCGCTGTATCAGTACAATTCGGACGAGATCATAGGCATGACCTTTGTGGGGCTGGAGAAATCGAATATCAATGCGATCTACTCCTCCAATTTCATGAAAAGTGCGGGTATCCTGATCGCGATCTTTGCGATCGGCATTGTAGCAACGACCGTATCTGTCAGCGTGGTGATCAAGGCGATCAAGGGGGTCATCGTACAGCTGAATCAAGTCGCTGACGGGGAGCTGAACGTGAAGGTGCAGGGTAAACTGTTAGGCAGGGCGGACGAGATCGGCGATATCGCACACAGTGTGGAGAAGCTTGTCCACAGTCTGTCGGATATCGTGGTGGACATCAAGGGGGCATCGTCGGATCTGGACAGCATATCGGCAGGATTTTCCGGCTCTTTCGGAAAGATGGCGGAGAATATCGGCAGTGTGGACAGGGCAGTGGAGGAGATGGCAACAGGTTCCACACAGCAGGCGCATGATACCGCGGATGTGGGGAACAAGATCCAGTATATGGGTGATGCTGTCGAGATCACGGCGCAGAATGTGGAGACGCTGGTGGGGAATACCGGCAAAATGCGCGATTACAACAAGAGTGTGGAGAATACGCTTGAGGAGCTGATCAGGACCAGCAGCGAGACGAAGGACGCGTTCGATGTAGTGTTTGACCAGACCAACATGACCAACCAGTCGGCGCAGGATATCCAGACCGCGGCTGACGTGATCACGGACATTGCGGATCAGACGAGCCTGCTGTCGCTCAACGCAAGCATAGAGGCGGCGCGGGCCGGGGAACACGGCAAGGGATTCGCCGTTGTGGCTGACGAGATCCGAAAGCTTGCGGATCAGTCTGCGGAGTCTGCCAGCCGCATCACAGGGATCATTGCGATGCTGATCACCAATTCCAACACGACGGTTGACACCATGAAAAATGTCACGGCTGCGATGGACAAACAGGGCGAGGAGCTTGGCAGGACAAAGACCGTGTTCAACAGCCTGAATTATGAGATTGGAGAGGTCGGCAGCGCTGTGGACAATATCCGGGGTGAGATCGATAAGCTCAATGATCTCAAGACCGATGTGCTCAATGCGGTTCAGAACCTTGCAGCCATCGCGGAGCAGAATGCAGCGAACACACAGGAGACCTCCGCTTCCATGCAGGAGATCAGACAGATCGTTTCCGAGTGCAGCGGGGAGGTGGACGGGATCGTCAACACCTCAAAGGGACTTGCACAGAATATTGAAGTGTTCACGCTGGAATGATCGACAAAGATAAAAGATAGAGATATAAGAATAAAAAGCGCTGCGTCAGACAGCGCTTTTTGTATGTTCGGATATCCCGCGTTCGATGGATCTGCCAACAGCGGGGAGCATTCCCGCTTTTTTCAGCGCCGGGCGGACGGCGTTGTACACCGCGACAGATACGATCGTGGAGGTGACGGCATTGACAGTGGTCGCAGCGATGTCCGGCAGCAGCGTCAGCTCTGCCATCGGTCTGCCGAGGATGACCAGCTTGTAGCAGTAGCCAAACAGCGGATCGAACACCATGTTGAAACCGAGACCGCAGACCGCGGCGGCGAGAGACCATTTGAAAGCGGTTCCGGCATCTTTGCAGGCGGACAGTCTGCCGAATCTGTGCGCGACGCATCCGGTGACAAGACCGATGCAAAACTTCAATATAAATGTTTTGGGTGCGGACAGGATGTATACGGGATCGAGCAGATCTCCGATCGTCATGCCGACAGCGCCGCCTGCGCCGCCCAGGGGACCGCCAAGGAGCAGGGCGCCGAGCACGCACACTGCGTTTCCCAGATGGATGCTCGTGGCGCTCTCCGAGCCTGGGATCATGATCTTGATCTGCAGGAATGTGAAGACCACATAGGACAGTGCGGCGATCAGACCTGTGAGGGCGATTTTTTGGCTTGTAGAATTTTTCCGGTTCATAACAGTTCCTCCTCGTGATATGGATATGTCCGTTACGCGCTGCATCGTTTTGCATAACAGAGTCCGATTCCTGTTGTAAAGTATAGCGCAAAGTGACATTTTAGAAATAGACAATTTCATAATTTTTTGCATGTACAGTTAGGAAAGTTAGAAATGCTATTGATTTTTGGAGCCAAATAGGATTTAATATAGATAAGAGAGTGTGAAAAAGAAATTCAGGAGGTTTCATATAATGGATAATTTTGGAGCAATGAGGAACACGGAAACAGCGATCATTCCAAAGGGAACAGTTATAAACGGCGACATCGCGATCGAGGGAAAGCTTGAGATGTACGGCGTGGTCAACGGTGATATCAACTCCGACAGCCGCGTCAACGTTTCCGGCGATATCACAGGAAATATCAAGGCGAATGATCTCTACGCGAAGGATTCCTTCATCGTGGGGCAGATCGAGTGTGCGCAGGGTGCCACGATACGCGATAATACGGTTATCCTCGGCGACATCAGGGCGGAGAACCTTGTGGTAGACGGCGCGATACAGGGCAAGATCGACATCAGGGAAGGCATCACGGTGGGTGAGGGGGCGATCCTTGACAGCGATATCAAGGCAAAGACCATCCAGGTCAACAACGGTGCCGCGATCAACGGGCACTGTTCACTCTGCTACGCGGATATCAAGCTCGAGGATATCTTTCCGGTGACGGAGGAGACGGTCGAGGAGCCGCCGAAGGAGACGGTCGAGGAGCCGCCGAAGGAGGAAACAAAAGAGCCGGAGCCAGCCGAGGAGGACAAGCCAAAGGCAGTGGCAAAACCCAAGGCGATCGCAAAGCCCAAGGCAGTGAAGAAGCCGGACGCCGAGTCCTGATCGGATCAAGCGTATTGAGACAAAAGAGACTGCTATAAAAATACTGAAATGAAAGAGACAGGCATAAAGGATATGGATTGGGAATACAGCAGGGAAACCTACAGTGATGACTGCACTGCACAAGAGCGGTTCAACAGGACAGAAGAGATACTCGATTTTGCCAATATGGTATTTAGTGTGGCTTACGGCGGAACGGATTTTGGATGGCTTCTGCCCAAGGCGTACGCCCCGCAGCGCAGCGGTCTGCCGATCCACCACATGATCAGGAGCAGGGGCAGGGGCAGGATCAGGGCGCTGATCGATCTCTATCCGCTGGATCTGCAGCTGCGCGGAAGGCCAGACAGGATCAGGGCAGTCTACGTGGGGACTGTGGCGGTGCACCCCAACGACACCGGGAGAGGGTACATGACAGCGCTCATGCAGAGGGCTGTGGCGGATGCGCGCAGACAGGGGTGCGCACTCATGATCCTGGACGGCGCGCGCCACAGGTATCAGTATTTCGGGTTTGAGCGTGCGGGGATCCGATACGATTTTCATATCGAGACGAATAATATCGAACATAGTTATGCGAAGCTGTGCATGAAGGACACAACGTTTTGCTTTCAGGAGCTTGAGGAGGGCAGTCCGTATCTTGACAGGCTGTACGGCTTGTATTGCAACAGGCTCGTGACGGCGCGCTCGCGGGGGGATTTCTGGCTGTCCCTGCAGAGCTACAACGCGTCTGCTTACGCCGTTCTGCGGTGCGGAGAACCGGTCGGGTATGTATGCCTGTCGGAGGACAGGAGATCGCTCACGGAGTTTGAGATCATGGAGAGCGGGGATCTGTGCGGTGTGCTGCACGATCTGATGGAGTCGTTTGAGTTGGGGCAGCTGCGCGTCAGCGTGGGTATGGACGAGACGGACAAGATCGAGCAGCTCGAGTATGTCTGCAATTCCTGCAGTGCATCCACATCCCATCAGATCAGGATATTGGACTACGAGGCGGCGCTTGCGTTCCTGATGAACTGGAAGCGACAGTATGCGGCGCCTGCCACCGGTGAGTATGTGGTGGGGATAAGGGATGCACAGGAGGGCTGTATCGAGAACTATCTGCTGTCTGTCACAGAGGACAAGGCCAGCGTGACGCGCACAGAGAGAGAAGCGGACACGGTTTTCGATGGCATGGAACTGATCCGCATCCTGACGACGCCGCTGTGTTTCGTGCAGCCGCAGAGGGGGCTTGGGAACAAAATAAAAAATGCGCCTGCGGGCTGGTTTCCACTGCCGTTTTACCTACCCGAAGCAGACACATTCTGATGATCAATCCATATACTTCCATGTGTACATGTTTGCACTTCTACACTTTGGACACACGATTTTGTACTGTTCGAAGATGAACATCTTGATCTGGTCATCTGCGACATTGGTCGTGACAATGCGGCTCTGACCACACTTGCATAGAAACAGGATCTTGCGATTCAGGCGCACAGACAGGCTTTCACCCCTCAGACTGAGCGTCTTTTCTATGTACTTGATCTGCTCTTCGTTGTGAACCCCGCACTCCTCAAGAGCCCATTTGTACTCATCGCGTATGATGTGAAGTGCATCTGATGGGATGGATGAATAGTGCTGTTCTAATTTTTGTTCAGTAAACATGTTGAATTCCTCTTTTCTTTCAAATTTTTTCATAATTACTCGGATTACAGTTCCTTCATATTCTGAATCACTTTTTATGCACTTAGGAACTGTTAAAGAATTAATCTTTACATCTGACTTGTCTAAATCTTCTTATGCCGCGTTGTCGTCAATCGGCGTACCCCAGTACGCCTCATTCCTCCGCCTTGCATAAAAAGATTTATACTGCGTCATCTGCAAAGTTAATTCTTAACAGTTCCTTAAAGACAGTATAACACAAACTCACGAAATATGGAATATAGTTTTTTCATGAAAGGATGATTAAAAAATTGGAAGAACCATCCGATATATAGGGTATATATTGTGTGAGAAACTGCGAAGGAATGCGCTGCGGTTCTTATTCATATAATTTAATAATATGAAGTAAAACGGATTTTACAGGAAATACACGCTATATGCCACAGGGATATAGGAGTGTGCAAGACCACAGGGAGGTGGCACAAGTGAATAGAAGACGAGAACTTGCCCTGCAGAGGGTTTCCCGCATAGGAAACATTGCGGCGACGGATAATATCTCACAGAACACGAAGTACAGGAGCAGTCAGACCGGTGAGCGGATCCAGACGAATACGATCGAGGCGGCGCTGGGCACCTACATGATGCGCGGCACCGAGATCTATGACCTGCGCGGAGAGGACACCTACACCCACGGCTATGGGGAGTCCGGCTCCAATGCACAGGGACAGCTTTCCCGGCAGATGAAGGAGTATCTGTCCATGGCGTCTGCGGAGGAGAGCCAGCTGGCGAATGCCAAATCCGATCTGGAGCGCCGCGTCGCAGAGCACATCAACATCAGGAAGTTTGAGGAGGCGCTCGCGAAGGATCCAAGCGCACAGTACCAGCTGAGCAGATACCACAAGAAGGGCGGGGAGACAGACTTTGACAGGCTTGACGCGAATCGCTGTTCCGGTTTTTTGCTGTACTCCTACAACAAAAAAGGCGTGCACAGCGTCCTGGGAGAGCATCTGAGCTTTGCAGGCTATGACACGGTAGGAAATGGCGGGAATCTGGCGCAGCTCAGATCAGTCTGACGCGTATAAATGTCCATCTGCGGTATGAGATATGAGAAGATCTCGGCGCAAGGCAGTGTGCTGCCTTTTGCGTCTGAGATCTTCTTTTTTGCAGTCGGGCAGGCAGACGGTGTCAGATCCTTGATGTTAGCTGTTTTTGTTTTGTTCAGATCGAAGTTTGCGCTCCTGCTCTGCCTGAATGTCCTCAAATGCAGAGAGCAGGGGCGCTTCTCTGGAACCGTTGAAAGTGCGTGCGGTATAATTGGCGGTGATCTTAATCACGGTTCCCGACAGCGTCAGGACACCGATCAGGTTCGGGATCGCCATCAGCCCGTTAAACGTATCGGAGATGTCCCACGCAAGGTCGAGGTTCATCGTCGCGCCAAACACGATGAATACGACAAACACGACCTTGTAGATGATCGTAGCCTTTGTGCCGAATAAAAATTCCCACGCTTTCGTGCCGTAATAACTCCAGCCGAGGACGGTGGAGAAGGCGAACAGAAGGATCGCAATCGCGATGAAGGCGCCGCCGACATTCACGCCGCCAAAGTTGAATACAGTGCCGAACGCCTCGCTCACAAGTGCGGTCTGCTCGTTTGCGGAGAGCATCGCGCCTGTCTGCAGGTCGATCAGGCCGGTTGAGAGGATCGAGAACGCGGTGAGCGTGCAGACTACGATCGTGTCCGCAAACACCTCAAAGATGCCCCACATGCCCTGTCTGACAGGTTCCACAACATTGGACGCGGAGTGGACCATGACAGAGGAGCCAAGCCCTGCTTCGTTGGAGAAGACGCCGCGCTTAAATCCCCATGTGACGGCACTCTTGACGGCAAGCCCGGCAGCGGCGCCGCCCACAGCCCTGAATCCGAAGGCAAAGGAGAAGATCGCGCCGAACACTTCACCGATCTTTCCGATATTGACGATGAACACGACCAGAGCGCCCAGTATGTAAGCGCATGCCATGAACGGCACGAACTTCTCCGTGACCTGTGCGATGCGCTTGATGCCGCCGACGATGACAAGCCCGGCGAGTACCATGAGCAGCAGTCCGACGATCAGCGCGTAGAGGTTGACCCTGGCAGTGCCGATGACGATCATGCGGTCGAGCGCGTCGATCCTGAACACGGAGGTGATGTTGCCGGAGATAGTGTTCACCTGGCTCATGTTCCCGATGCCGAACGAGGCGAGGATGCAGAAGACGGAGAACAGCACGGCGAGCACCTTTCCGATCGCGTCACAGCCCTTTTTGGAGCCAAGGCCGTCTCTCAGGTAGTACATGGCGCCGCCGCACCACTCATCGTGGCTGTTTTTGCGGCGGTAATAGATGCCGAGCACATTTTCGGAATAGTTTGTCATCATGCCGAAAAAGGCGGAGAGCCACATCCAGAAGACTGCACCGGGCCCTCCGGCGGCGATGGCGGCAGCGACACCTGCGATGTTGCCGACACCGATGGTTGCGGCGAGCGCGGTGCACAGCGCCTGGAATTGGGATATGGAAGTCTTTTCCTTCGAGCTGGTGACACTGCTTCCCTTCCTGAACACGCCGCCGATGGTCTTTGCGCCCACATGGCGGGCATGTGTGATCTGGAAAAACCTGGTCCGCACAGTGAGATAGACCCCCGTGCCGATGATCAGGATCAGCATCGGGATCCCCCACACCACGCCGTTGACGGCGCCATTGACGTTTGCTATCAGTTCAAGCATAAAAATTCCTCCTTCACAAGATGATCGTTTGATTCAGACTGCAGATGAAATGCATAAAAAGAGAGAACATCCCATTCGGACAGCCCGTTCTGTCATAGGTGGAATATTCTCTTTAGGAGCATAAAGCCTTATCTATATTTATACACGAAAATGGAATATAATGCAAGAAAAATTAAATTTTGGAAAATACCGCATAAAAGGGAGGATGCCAAGTAATCTTTCGACCACTTGGCATATATTATGAAAAAGTTATTAATAAGTAAAGTTACCACTTGTTGTCTGTAAGGTATCTTTCGTATCACCTTATGTTTATAGTATAGAGTGGTTAAATGTCCAAATCGTGTTGTTTTATTGAATAATTTTTCAAAGAACTATGAACGATTTATGAACACGGAAAATAAAACACTATCGGTTTTGACGCCAGTCTGTTATACTGAAAAATAAGGAACGGATCAACAGGGACTGATGACTATATGGCAAACTGCCGACAGGATGTTTCTGCACGGTTCCTTAGGAAGAGAGGTATCGAAATGTATACAGCAAACGATAAACGGTACGACACGATGCGGTATAACCGCTGCGGGAGGAGCGGGCTGATGCTGCCGGCAGTCTCCCTGGGGCTGTGGCACAATTTTGGCTCCAATGCCGGCTTTGACAACATGCAGTCCATGTGCCACACCGCATTTGACAGCGGGATCACGCACTTTGATCTAGCCAATAATTATGGTCCGGTGTATGGGGCTGCGGAGGAGAATTTCGGGCGCATTCTGGCGAAGGGGCTTGGCGTGTACCGGGACGAGCTTGTGATCTCGACAAAGGCAGGGTACGATATGTGGCCGGGACCTTACGGAAACTGGGGCAGCAAGAAGTATCTCGTCGCAAGCCTTGACCAGAGCCTGAGACGCATGGGGCTTGAGTATGTGGACATCTACTATCACCACAGGCCGGACAAGGACACGCCGCTCGAGGAGACAGCGGGAGCGCTCGACGGCATCGTGCACAGCGGGAAGGCGCTCTATGTCGGGATCTCCAATTACAATAAGGAAGAGACGATCGCGATCGCGGATCTGTTCCGGAAGATGGGCACACCGTTCATCATCAACCAGAGAAAGTATTCCCTGTTTGACAGGACGATCGAGCAGGACGGATTGAAGGGCTACGCGGCGGCAAACGGCATTGGCGTCATCACGTTCTGCCCGCTGGCGCAGGGACTTCTGACGAACCGATATATCGACGGGATCCCGCAGGACAGCCGGATCCGCACAGACGGCAGGTTCCTGAAGGAGGACGCGCTGGGCAGCGCTACGATCGACAAGGTGAGGGCGCTCAACGAGATCGCCGGGGAGCGCGGGCAGAGTCTGGCACAGATGGCGCTGGCGTGGATCCTGCGGGACGGGGACATCACGAGTGTGCTGATCGGGGCGTCGAAGCCGGCGCAGATCATCGACAACGTGGGCATGCTGTCCAATGTCAGGTTCAGCGATGAGGAGCTGCAGCGGATCGAGGAGATCTGCGGCATATAGATAAAAAAAGCAAAAGCAAGCGTGCAAAAGAAAGACTGAAAAAGGTCTTTTTTTTGCTTTCTGGAATCTGATGCAACCAAATCGCGTCATGCGGTATCTAATCTATGAAAGCTGAATCGATTTGGTCTAACAAATGAGACGGTGCGCCCGGAATAGTCAGATGACAGGGAGCTGTGACGGTTTACTTCCCACAGCGCCTGCCTTGCAGGGGATATCGGGTGTACGGAACAGAGCGGAGGAGGAAAATGAATACGTTCAATACAATGGTGGTACGCGCAAGGCGCGGCGATGCGGATGCGTTTATCAATCTGATCGAGGACTGCAAAATGACGCTGCGGCGGGTTGCGCTTGGATATCTGAGGAACGATGAGGATGTCGCGGATGTCATGCAGGACACGATACTAGATGCCTACGAGCACATAGGCAGCCTGAAAAGGGAGGAGTATTTCAGGACATGGATTGTCCGGATCCTGATCAACAGATGTACGAAAAAGTATCGGTCAAACCAGCGCAAAGCGTATCTGGAGGACTACAGCGAGGAGGCAGTCTGCGATGCCGGAAAGGCGGATGTGGAGTTTCGCGAGATGCTCTCCGTGCTGCCGGATGACAGCAGGGTGATCTTCCAGTTGTATTTTGGGGAGCAGTTTACGGTCAGGGAGATCGCGCAGGCTCTCGATATGAACGAAAATACGGTCAAGAGCAGGCTGCACCGCGGCAAGGAGCAGCTGCGCGACTCATTGGAAGGCAAGGCTGACAAGTTTGCCTGACAGGACAGCGCACCTGTACACAGTCAGAATGCGGTGAGAGAAGGAGAATGATATGATGCATGAAAGTGAACTGAGAAGAATCCTGGGGGCTGATCTGGAACCGAGCGAAATCATTGATGCGAAGGTGGAGGAGGCATATCGGATGATCAGAAATGCAAGTGCTGGAAAGGGCGGAACAAAGACCCCGAATAAATTAAATATAATCAAAAAAATAAGTGTGGGAATCGGAAGTGTTGCGGCGGTGTTTGCGCTGATGGTGACGTTCTGCGTCATGAATCCGGTGCTGGCAAGCGGGATTCCGGTGCTGGGAGGCATATTTTCCAGGATCGCGGATATCTTTTCGTTCGGACAGCTTCCCAAAGAAGATACAGTGGTATTGTACCAGGAAGGCGGGGACGCGTCAAAGGATGAGGAGGCGTCCGGCGAGGAGGGCGTGCGTGATACGACGGTCTATCAGAAGACGTCGGGGGATATCACGATCACGCTGACGGAGCAGTACGCCACGAATCAGGCGGTGTACATCGGCGTGAATGTCAAGAATGCGCAGGCGTTCCCGGAGATGGCGCTCTTTACAGACGGGACGCAGAGCCTGTCGCTGAAGACGGTCGAACAGTATTCGTTCCGCTCCGATACCATTCAGTCATTGCGCCTGATCGAGGGGAAATTCGTGGACGCGCAGACGTTTGAGGGGATCCTGCGGATCGACTATTCGGAGATCAATAAAGATGAGCGCAAATACATACAGGCGTACGAGGAAGCGATTGCGGCAGGAGAGGAGCTGCTGCTGACGAGTGAGAATTATGCACAGTATGTGGACGAGTATGAGATCCCCCAGACGTTCACCATGAAACTCGACATTTCCAGCATAGTCGGGGATCTGGCACAGCCGCTCCCGTTCCCGTCGGAGGGACAAAAGTCCGAGGAGGAGCTGGAAAACATGAGCGACGAGGAATGGCAGGCGTACATGAAGACTCTGCCGCAGGAGAGTTTTGATTATCCCAACAAATATGAGAACTGGTGGCAGGAGGGGAACTGGACTTACGATCTGACGATCACACAAAAGGACAGTGCATCCCGCGTGATCGAGGTCAACCAGACGAACGAGGCAGGCATCGGTGTCAGGAGCATCGAACTGTCAGCGGTGGAAATGACGCTGAACACGACCGAGGGTGAAGACATCATCACGGTAGCGCTCGACGCAAACGGCAATAAGATCGAGAGCAGCGGCTACAGCAGCAGCGCGCTTGCGATCGCAGGGCATGACATCTCCAGGGTGTACATCTACATCTGTGACTACGATGCGTACATGAACGAGATCAAGGGCTATGGCATTCCGGGGAACGATCTGGGCAGGAGCTTCCAGGAAGTGCTGGAGGAGCGCGCGCTGTTCAAGACCGTGGTTGAGACGGGGGCGTAGGATGATCCAGCGGCTGTCCCTGACAGGACAGCCGCTGGATCCTGAGAGCTACCTCCTTTAGCCGCCGATTTCAACAGTGATACCGCGTCATTCCTTGAGAAG
>CAJUES010000041.1 GCA_910585765.1 uncultured Lachnospiraceae bacterium
CAGTGTTTGGACAGGTCGCGTTCCTGTTCGTGGATCGTGTTGTCGAATTTGTACTGGCTTTTGTCCTTGGCGTTCTGCAATTCATGTTCCAGGACAACCTGATCACCGCCGAACAATACGCCGTTTATGATATCGGCAAACACGTCGTTGTAGTCAGCCAGCTGTTTTTCTGTAATATCTTTTGTGCCCATTTACAAGCTCCTCTTATTTGTATAGTAACATAGCTTACACCTTTTTACCATGTTTTTAGTAGATGAATATATGTTCTGAAACTATAATATCAAACTATAGTTCGGATGTCAATTTTATTCGAATAAAAACTTGAACGGATTCTGAACAAGCAAATTTTTGTATCGTTTTTAGGCTTGAAGGTGTGGAGAGTATCTGTAAACAGATTGATAAAGAAAAAGTCATAATATGCCACCGCATTGCCTCCTTCCTCCGCCTTGTCCTGACACAGATACCAGGCACTGCTTTTCACTGTTATTTACACAACGCTGTACTAGAGCGTGTTTCAAAATTGCTTTCTGGCAGATGTGCGTCACAATTTGTGGGAGATTTGTGCCAAATGAAGGAGGCGTAGCGGGCTACGTCGACTGAATGTGGTGCAAATATCACGCAAAGTGGGGCGTATAGATGGCGGGAATGAATTTTGGAACACGCTCTAGACATAGGGATAAACGACGGTGTTTTAGTATGGGTAAGGAACTGTAGAAAAATAACTGACGCATCTTGACTTGTCTATTTCTCCGATTATGCATATCAAAAAGCCTCGCCGTAGCCCGCTACGCCTACGTTTTTTGCTATATATTCTCGAAGAAATATCCTGCGCAAGTCGCATCGGTTATTTTCCTACAGTTCCTAACCACCTGCAAAAGCAAGAGTTTTAAAATATAATGATTTCATATATTGCATCAACATGAGTATTTACATTTTATTCACAAAGCTTGCGTTTGCCGTGACAAAATTCATATTTTCAGTGGTATTTAGAGGGAAAATATGTTAAGATATCAGAAGAGAGGACGGCAGAATAACAGAGCACGTCAGCGAATATCGGGTATGGATAGTGTGAGAAGAACTTCTAATCACTCGCAGCAAAGGCTGCTTCGTGAAGAAGTTCTAAGTCTCACACAAGAGAATGCCCAAAGTACGGGCATTCTCCGTATTGATTTGAGATTCCGCAGCGCGGAATCATGGAGGATAGCGTGAAATCAAGGAATTCACGTTCTTGAACAGAGATTCCACCGCGTCTGACAAATGAGAGTTAGCATAAAATCATCAGTTTTCAGGAGCGCCGACCGGACTGGTCACAGATGAAAAGGCAGAGAAGCTAAGGATCGAATAACTCGAAGGGAGAACAGGGCGGAGTCCCTGCTTTTTTTGAAAAAGGAGCATTTTTGTGGAAGGTGTCATTTTATTGCTCGAGGACGAGGAGAGCGTAAACCGCGGAGTGTGTTTTACGCTGGAAAAGGCAGGATATCAGGTATATGCGTGCGGCAGCATCCGCGAGGCGCAGCAGCTGCTCGAGAGGCACCAGCCGCAGATGTTGATCTGTGACCTCACGCTGCCGGACGGCAGCGGTCTGGATTTTATAGCGAAGGTGCGAAAAAACGATAGTGATATCTATATCTTGTGTCTGACTGCCCTCGACAGTGAGACGGATTATGTGATGGGGTACAGCGCGGGGGCGGATGATTACATGGTAAAGCCGTTTTCCCTGTCCGTGCTGACATTGAAAGTGCAGGCGTATTTTGGGCGGAACAGGAAAGGCGAGGATCGCTTGCTGTCTTTTGGAAAGCTCCGGGTCAGCATAAATGAGATGCGCGCGTGGAAGGAGAGCGAAGAGCTGTTTTTCACCAAAACGGAGTGGAAGCTGCTGCTGCTGTTTGTGCAGAGTCCAAACCAGATCCTGTCGAAGGGGCAGATCCTGGACTTTCTTTTCGACGTGGAGGGAGATTTTGTGGAGGAGAACACGGTGGCGGTCATGGTCCGCCGCCTGCGCGAGAAGATCGAGGAGGATCCGGCAAAGCCGCAGTATATCAAGAATGTGAGGGGGATCGGATATGTGTTCCGGATCTGAATGCGCGGCAAATTTGTGCACATCTGACAAAGTATCATCTCGCGGGAAAAGGCAAATAGGGACGTTGAGAGTCTAAAAAATAAGTTGGGGGGAATTTCAATGAAAAAAACAAATGTAGTAACAGTGCTTCTTTCTATTCTGTTATGCTGTGTGTTGTCAGGCTGCTCGGATATGCTGAAAAGAGAGGACATGGATCAGGAGTTAGAGCACTTGATCGAGGCGCTCAATGAGGATGATGCCGACGCGATCTTTCAATCCATGTATCCAGGTATTGTCACCCGGGAGGAATTTGATGAATCCTATGAGACGGTTCGCCGCCTCTGGGAGAGATCGGACGAGCACACTGCGAAACTGAGGTCAATCAACACGAAAAAGAATCTTAACCAATCCGGGAAATCCCTTGTCTGTCAGGCACAGTATTATGTATACACCCTGGATCAGTCATACACGATCACGCTGACTTACCGGTCTGACGATATCGGAGAGGGCATATATCGGTTCGATATCAATGTTGGCGCCGAGCCTGTGCTGATCAGCGGAGGGTTCACGACTGCCAGGGAGAATTCCGCCCTCCAGTGGGGATTGTTGGTTCTCAGTATACTGTCTTATCTCTTTATCATTGTCACGGTAGTCGATATCCTTCGGAAACGTCCGCGGCTGTTTGGCGTCTGGCTCGCGGCAGCGCTGACTTTTATAGGATTCTGGATACAGGCAGCGCCTGCCAACTTTCATATAGGCGGGAGCGTGATCTGGTTTGTCATGTCCTCTTTTAAGATTTACAGCGGCGGATTCAGGAAGTTTCTCTTTGCGGTTCCTGTGGGTGCTATTGTCTACTGGTGCATGCGCAGGAAGCTGTTGTCCCGGAAATTCAAGATATGAAAGGGATGCTTTGCGCGAACGGTTATGATGGGAAGTGAAAAACAAGATAAGAAATTATAATAAGAAATCATATATAAAGGCGGCATTGATATTTATTGTAATGGCGCTGCCGGCAATGATACTGATGGTTCAGGCGCAGCGCGGCTATGAGGAAAAGATGGAGATCCTTTATGCGGTGCTGGAACAGCAGAGTGAGGGAAGGGAATCGGTCGATATTGTGACAGGACTGTTGAAAGGACAGCGCCTGACGGACGCTGCAGATGCAGAGCAGCGCCTGGCTTTGTATGGATTTCACGCAGATTTTGCAAACCGTTACAAAAGGTCCCTGTATCTTGACTGGACAGTGATCATCGCGATATTTCTGCTGGTTTCTGTTGGATTTCTGGCGCTGCTCTCGCTGACGGACAAAAAGCGTGAGCAGATGCGGAAACTGGAACTGCTCCGACTGCAGGAGCGTGTGACTGCACTGCGCGACAGCGCTGCGGGCGGTTTGTATGCACATCCACGCAGGGGAAGTACGTGTGCAGAGAAGGATTATCGACTTAAACTGATGGATGTCCGGCACGCTGGAAAGGAAAAAGCTCCCTGGCAGATTGCCAGTGAGACAGATGTATGCGCAAGGGCGGCTGAGGGCAGACAGAACATGCTGGTAACAGTTCAGCCCAGAACTTCGCACTACGCTGCGAAGGCTGTGAGAAAGCATAGGGTTGAGATGCGTCAAGCCAACCGCGAAGCGTTTCTTGCATGGCTTGACGCTTGCAACAGGAAGCCGGAGGCTGAACTGTTACACATGCTGGAGGACGCCGATGAGGATCTGGGACGCCTGCTGATGGAGTTTGATGCACTGGCTGACAGCATCGAGTTGTTTGGACTGCAGGCTGGCGCGGAGCGGGAGGGGACGAAAGCGCTTGTGACGGACATCTCGCATCAGCTCAAGACACCGGTCGCGGCGCTCAAGACCAGTTTCGAGGTCCTGCAGTCCGGCGATCTGAATGAAACGGAACATCAGGAGTTTTTGGGGCGGTGCGGTGTCCAGATCCTGCGGCTGGAGGAGCTGGTGTCGGCGCTGGTCAATATTTCGCGCATGGAGACGGGTATGATCGAACTCAGGAAGGAGAAGCGGAAGCTGTTTGACACGATCCTGCTCGCTGTGAACCGCATCTATTCCAGGGCGGAGGAGCGGGAGATCGAGATCGGGCTGGAGGCGGAGGAGGAACTGCAGCAGATCCGGGTGCTGCATGATGCGAGATGGCTGTGCGAGGCGTTTCTGAATGTGCTGGAAAACGCGGTGAAATACAGTGAGAGCCGGACGAAGGTCACGATCCGCATGATCCGGATGACGGTTTATGTGCGCGTTGAGATCGAGGACGAAGGTATCGGAATCCCCAGAAAAGAGTGGAATAAGATCTTTCAGCGCTTTTACAGGGGTGGGGCGGAGACGGTGCAGAGGGAGTCCGGTTCCGGCGTGGGACTGTACCTGGCGCGCGAGATCGCTTCGAGGCATGAAGGAACGCTGGTGGTCGCGGCGCCGCGGCACGGGAGGCGGGGGAGCTGCTTTGTGTTCCAGCTGCCGTATCTGTCGTAGCTGCTGCAGTTGAGGGGAAGAACGATACCTGGAAGAAGTCTTACAAATCTGTAAGGCTTTTTTTGTATTTTGAAAGCAGATTGAAAGAAAACGGTGGGATAATGGCAGTATGGATAGGAGGATATTTTTGATGAAGGTGAACATGAACACAATCTTGAGGACAGAGCACTTGTGCAAATACTACGGTTCGGGAGAGAATGAGGTGCGGGCGGTGGATGATGTCAATATTGCCATTGGGCGGGGGGAGTTTGTGGCGGTCGTGGGAAAATCAGGTTCCGGAAAGAGCACGCTGCTGCACTTGCTGGGGGGACTCGACTATCCGACGGGCGGGAAGGTGTATGTGGGTGACATGGAACTCTTTTCGCTGAAGGAGGACGCCCTTGCCGTTTTCCGCAGGCGGAAGATGGGGTTTGTCTTCCAGGCGTTTAATCTGGTCTCGTCGATCAATGTGTGGGAGAATATCGTGCTGCCTGCCGGGCTCGACGGAAGGAGATGCGACACGGCTTTTGTGAAAGATATCGTGGGCACGCTGGGGCTCGATGACAAGATCCGCAATCTGCCAAACACGCTCTCGGGCGGTCAGCAGCAGCGCGTGGCGATCGCGAGGGCACTGTCGACAAGACCGGATATCGTTTTTGCGGATGAGCCGACAGGCAATCTGGACTCCAGGACGAGCGACGAGGTGATAGGACTGATGAAGATGTCCGCGCAAAAGTATGGGCAGACGCTTGTGATGATCACGCATGATGAAGATATCGCCCAATCAGCCGACAGGGTGATCGTGATCGAGGACGGAAAGGTGGGGGAGATGCGGTGAGTACGACAACAGAGATTGCAAAGGCAAATGTGAAAAAGGACAGGACGCGCAGCATCCTGATCATCATCTCGATTGCGCTCACGACGCTGCTCCTGACAGCCGTTTCGGGTGCGGGGTACGGCATCATCAGGCTGCAGCTTGTGAACGCGGCGGAGCTGTACGGGGAATTCTATGGCGTCTACCGGGACGTGACGATGGAAAGTATCGAGGAGATGAGGCGTCATGCGGCGTTTGAGGAGATCGGGCTGAGCGCGGACTATGCGGAGGTGGACAGTGACAAGACGTTGATCCTGACTTGCATGGACGAGAAGGCGAGGGCGATGTCCCACACGGAGAATGCCATAGTGGAGGGACGCTATCCGGAGGCGGAAAACGAGATTGCCGCCGCACCGATGTTTTTCAGGCAGCTTGGGGTGGAGGATCCCCGGATCGGCGACCGGGTCACGATCGCACTCCGGACGGATCTGAGATCAACGTACAAGCCAGAGGAGTTTGTTATCTGCGGTCTTTTGCGGCAGGGAGAGATCGAGACAGATTTTATGGCGGCGTGCACGTCCGTAAAATATTATGAAAAGTCTGTCGCGGCGGCAGACAGGCGTTATAAAGTGCTGTTCAGTCTTGATGAAAGCCTGGATCTCACGTTTGACAACAGCGAGGAGGTGATGCGGTCGCTGGCAGTCCGCTGCGGCATTGACGAGCGGGATGTCGCAGCCAACAACAACTATCTGCACTGGAGACTGAATCCGGGAACGGAGACGATCGCGGTCTGTGCGCTGACCTGTGCAGGTGTCGTTTTCTTTTCGGTGATCGTAGTCTACAATATTTTTCAGGTCGGCGTCATACAGAAGATACAGGAGTATGGAAGACTCAAGGCAGTCGGCGCCACGAGGCGGCAGATGCGGCAGATCATTCTGCGGGAAGGCATGTACCTGGCAGGTGTCGGTGTACCGGTCGGGATGCTTCTGGGGATCGCGGCGGCAAGGGCAGCGCTTGCAGTCATCATAAAGGAGATGAACGCCGGCGGCATCACGCTAAAAATGACAGGAGTGTCAGTTTTGAGTGTGCCGCTGCTGATCCTGATGGCGGCGCTCGCGTTCGTGACGGTGTGGATCGCGCTGAGGAAACCGATGCGCGTGGTGGCGTCAGTCTCCGCGGTAGAAGCGATGCGCTATATGGACGCTGCCGGGGCAGGAGGACTGCGGCGGGGGCGGCATGAGCTGAATGTCGTCACACTCACGCTTGCAAACCTCGCCAGCCACAAAAAGCACACGGTGTCAACAATCTTAACGATGGGGCTCTCCTGCGTGCTCTTCGTCGTGCTCGCAAACTGGCTGGGAAACATGGACGCAGAGTACATGGCGAGGGCGGAAGTGTGGCATGGGCAGTTTCAGCTGCAGCTGCAGTTCAGGCTGGAGGACGAGGCATACCCCGAGAACAATCTGGATCATATCCTGCGGGCAAATCCCCTGGATGAGGAGCTTGTACAAAGGATCTGGGCGATTCCCGGTGTGACAGATGTCAGGACGCAGCGCATAGTCTATGCGGAACAGACGGACGCGGCGGGAGAGCGGACGGGAGATGTCTATGGCATCCTGGTCCTTGGAAGGGAGGACTTTGACAGGGCGGTGAGGAATGACGAGGTGGAGGGACTGGACTATGATGCGATGAGCGCGCAGGATGCGGTGTGCTATGGAACGGAGTTCTATCTGGAAGACGGTGGCTTTGAGATTGGCAAAACCTATCATTTTTCACTCTATGACGGCGTGCAGGAGAAGGTCTGGAATCCGCAGATGATCGCCTCGTTTCGGTATCTGGGGGCGAACATGGCTATGACGCGGGACACCTATGAAAAGATGGGCTTTACGGGCGATACCAACTGTGATATCTGGATCGACTGTGCACCGGCAGATGCCGCCGCTGTCCGGGAAGCGCTGGAGCGGCTGGCAGAGGGGGCGGAACACATCAGGATCGACAGCTATCAGGACCAGCTTGCGATCGCAAAGCTCTCCACGCGCGTCACAAAACTGCCGGTGTATCTGATCTGTGTGATCGTGGCGTTTATCAGCTTTATGAACATGGCAAACACGATGATCACAAGCATTGTCACGAGAAAGCAGGAGTTTGGCGTGCTGCAGGCAGTCGGCATGACAAACAGACAGCTGGATCAAAGTCTCCAGCTGGAGGGGATCCTCCTCAGCGCAGGCACAGCGGCGGTGTCGCTTGTTGCGGGTATTCCGCTGGGATATGCGCTGTTCCGGTACTGCAAGTCCAATTCCTTTGCCGGATTGGGCATCTACCACTTTCCCGTCAGGGAAGTGCTGTTTCTGCTTCTTTTTATGGGGGTGCTGCAGACAGTGCTGTCCTTTGTCCTGAGCAGGAACGTGAAGCGGGAGTCCCTTGTGGAGCGGATCCGGTATCACGGGTGATAGGAGTGGTGATAGCGGAAGAAACTGGATGGAAAGTTCTATGAGATATGAAGAAATAGCTTTATAAGCATCAGCAAAATCAGTTATCAGATCAGTTCTGGGTGGTTAGGAACTGTTCAGAAATTACTTGTGACAAGTAATCGTCTTGAGTATTTTCTGGGCAGTTCCTTTGGTTCTTTTAAGTTGTTTTTAGGAAAATGATGCAAAAATGATGCAAACTTGTTTTATGATAGAAAATGGTTTTATTTTACCTGTTTTGAGAAGTGTATGTTTGGTTATCGGCGCATTTGCCTTGTAGAGTAAATCGTAACAGTATGGATATAATGTATTAGAACCTGTTGAAAGATTATACAGGTGTGTTGTTTGGGAACTGTTTTTGAAAGGACTGTTATAAAAAAGACTGTCATAAAAAGGACTATCATAAAATAGAGGTGTTTATGGAGCAGACGAAATCAGTGTTGGCACAGGAGAATTTGGATAGAGAATGTTTGGATAATAACAATTTGGATTTGACGACTCAAAAGCGCGCGGGCAAAAAGGCTGCAAGTAAAAGGAGGTGGTTCTGGGCAGCAGGGATCTGCGCGCTGACAGCGGCGGCGCTCGTCACAGGGACGCTTATACTGCGCAAGGAGATCAAGATCAATCCGATCCTGGCGGAGGGGTATGAGGTTCACGGAGTGGACGTGTCCCACTATCAGGGGACGATCGACTGGGATGTGTTGTCGCAGGATCTGGACTTTGCGTTTATCAAAGCGACGGAGGGCAGCACGCACGTGGATGACCGATTTCAGGATAACTGGCAGGCGGCAGAGCAGACGCATCTGTATCTGGGCGCCTACCATTTTTTCAGTTTTGACAGTGAGGGGCATAAGCAGGCGGCTTCCTACATCGACACGGTGGGCAGTCTGGACGGAAAGCTTGCGCCGGTGGTCGATGTGGAGTATTATGGGAACAAGAGGAGCGATCCGCCGGGGCGCACGGAGGTGATCGAGAATCTCAGGGCGATGCTGGACACGCTGGAGCAGCACTATGAGATCAAGCCGATCATTTATACTACCTACACAGTCTACAACGACTACATCAAGGGGGAATTTGAGGATTATCCGCTGTGGGTGCGGAGCGTGTACTGTCCTCCGTCCGTTCTTTTTGGAAACAAGTGGAGTTTCTGGCAGTATATGGATACGGCGATGCTCGACGGCTACGCAGGCGATCAGAAATATATCGACATGAATGTATTTCGAGGGACAAAGCAGGAGCTTGAGAAGCTGACGATACAGAAGATCATGTACTGACTGGCGTGTGAGCTATTGCGGCAGCGTTATCAGGAGTTGTTCTGCAAAGGGGAGTGGATCCGAACGTGAACGGCGCGCGTCGGACAACGGCATCTTTGGAGGATAGACACGGATCTGCGCAAATGATAATGTTATGGAGGAGAGGGATAATGTACAAACATCATGAGGAATCTCTGGAGAGATTGATCGAATATTTTTCGGACAAGGAGGAAGTGATCGCGGTCATTTTTGGCGGCTCGGTCGCGAAGGGGTGTGAGCGCCCCGACTCGGACCTCGACGCGATGATCGTCGTCACGCAGGAGGCGTATCAGCATCGGGTGGAAAACAACGCGACAGCGGAGACCATCGATGGCTACTGCACTTATGAAGGCGGATATTTCGACGTGAAATATATGACAAAGGAATTCCTGACAGACGCGGCGGAGAGAGGGAGCGAGCCCGCAAGGAATGCATTTTTGAAATCGAGGGTGCTGTTTACCAAAGACGAGGATATTATCCGGATCGTGGATCAGATCCCGATTTTCCAGAGACAGGAGAAAGAGGAGAAAATGCTGTCATTCTATGCGGATTTCTGGTTGAATTATTATTATTTCCTGAAATCGTGCCCGGTTGACGGCTACATGAAGCTCCACGCAGTGAATGAGGTGATCTACAGCATTTACCGCATGATCCTGCAGGAAAACGAGATCCTGTTTCCGAGCAACAGGCGTCTGGAGGAATTTGTGGAAAAGATATCCGAAGAGACTGCCCGGCTGACTGGTCTGGGAAAAACGGCTGCCAAAACGCAGGAGATGGCGGATGTGGATGCGTTTGTCAGATATTTTCTTGAGATCACATCGTATGAGATCCCTGAAAATATCGGCAATGTGCTGTCAAGGTACACGACGGACTTCGAGCAGTGGTGGAGAGTGCCCAGACCGAATATCAATGAGTGGTAGGGGATTTTTGGAAAGAAAGAGGTATTGCCATGCGGTTTGAGTATTGTCCACATTGTGGGAAGAAAGCTGAGATGAGAGAGATCGGCGATGAGGGGAGGATCCCGTACTGCACACAGTGCGAAGTGCCGCTGTGGGATATGTTCACCACCAGCATTATCGCGGCGGTTGTGAATGAATGCGGCGAGATCGCGCTGCTGCGGCAGGAGTACGTGTCGGCGACAAAGCATGTATGTGTCGCCGGCGTCATGAAGCCCGGCGAATCTGCCGAGGAGACGGTGGTGCGAGAGATCGGTGAGGAGTTAGGGCTGAGCGTGAAGTCGACAGCGTATGTGAAGAGTTATCCTTATGAGAAAAAGGAGATGCTGATGCTTGGGTTTAAAGCCGTTGTGGAAAAGAAGGACTTTGAGCTCTCGGAGGAAGTGGACGCTGCACGGTGGGTGCGTTTTGAGGATGCGCTGAGCCTGCTCCGGGAAGGCAGCATCGCATGGCAGCTGGTCAGGGAAGTGATCGGGGGCTGATGTATGATCTGTCTGACAGGGGACTGCCATTGACGAATCTACGAGTATGCTCTGTGAGGTAGACACGCAAAACGAGCGGTTGGCGGCGCGGTCGATCGACATTTTTGTCGAAGTATCGAAAAGAGCCTTTCCAGCGAAAATGTGATCTGACAGACAGTGATTCATTCAGCTTCAACAGGCAGTGACTCATTTTTGCAGACTTCCCTGAGCACATCGCGAACCTCCATCAGCGCAAAGCCGAGCAGATTCTGACCGCGCCATCTGAGCGGATCCTGTACGTTTTCGTCGGACTCGGACATCTTGATGCCCCAGACGCCGTCATAGGGACTTGCCTCGGTCAGGATCTTGTCCCCTGTCTGCAGGAGAAAATTTTTGAGCTTTGGATCCTGTGAAAACTTCTTGTAATTTCCGTTCAGCACGATAGCGTACTTTGCCTCGCCCCAGATCGTCTCGTCAAAATTTCTGACTTTTTGCCCGAGCGCTTTGATCTTTTTGGGATCCTTGCTGGACAAGATCTGCTGCAGGATCTCGTCATCGCCAAACAGTTCTGCTTTCCGGGACATCATAAACTGTTCCATACAGCAGTGGTGGTCTGCAACAGAAAAGAAATGGGATCTGTACCACTGGCTCAGGCATCCTCTGCCCAGCGTCTGCTGCGATGCGGGCTGGGTTTTCCAGAACATGCAGTACTTCAATTTCTTTCCGGCGCGGTAATCTTTTTGGAGCTGCTCCAACGCGTACTTTGGCTTGCCGTCTTTCTGCCAGAATGCTATGGAAAATTTATCGTGCTTATAGTAAGTACACTCGTCTGTGCCAGTCCAGAAGCCTTTCCAGGTCGGAGGCTCGGGGAAAAGCAGCTGATATTCGTCTCTCTTTTTGGCAGACAGTTTCTGATACCATCTGTGCCATTTTCCGATATAATCCTCACCATAGCCCATTCTCCAGCCGATCGAATGGCGATCGATCTCGGGATAGGCAAGCCATGGCGGAAGCAGGATTTTGGTGTTCTCTGACATATCTCTTTACCTCCGTGTGATAAAAATATTGATTACGTGTCCGCTGGGGCGGGCGAATGTGTGTTGTGCAGATAGCGCATTGCGGTTCTCTTTGTATTATTTTGATATTATCAGAATAATATTATCACAGCCGAGCCATATATGCAATAGATATATCAAATTTTTTTATGCAGATTTGTTGTTGTTAAAGCCGTCGAGATACTAAATAATATTAAAATCTGCCGTGGATTTAACAGCGAGTGTGCAGACGGCTGTGTTACGGTCAAAAATCAGGCGTATAACGGGGGTGTGCTGTCGGCAAAAAGACAAGCGGTATTAAAAGTTATTTTTGAACAGTTCCTAACCATTGTGCTGGCATGTGTTTTCGTGTATATTATATGTATGGATGGGAACAGTATGCCGAGGACATTTATACTGAGCGGTCAGTCTTTTCGACCGCCAGTATAATACGGCGTGCGGCGACAGTGAATCTGACCAGCGGGGAGAAATGCAGCTGTTAGGACAAGTTTTATAATGTTAAGGATCTGCAGAAAAATGACAGATGTGGTGCGTTAGTTTTGTCCGTTCAAACAATATTTTGAGGACCATGGAGAGCGCACTTTTGACAATTATATGAACAGTATTGAGATCAAGGCGTACTGCAGGGACACGGAGCGCAGAACTGCCGGGAAGATTTTGGGCGGCGGGAGATGAGGCAGCAGTTGGATAACTTTCCTGCGGGGGACGATTGTACAGAGAGCAAAATGAAAGCTTTTGCTATTTGCATGTATGGGAGTACGGCAGGGAGGCGATACTGAACATTGAGGGATATCTATGAAAGTATATAGTATTGAAGCATATCATTTACCATTTTGATCCAAATGATATGAGCCGTATCGCGGATCTGCCGGATGATTACTGGGCGTTCCTGTCAGACTTAGAGGACGCGGTTGGAAAGTACGAGGGAATGTGCTGCTGTGACAGACATGGATTTTAAGAATAGGATATTCCGCCGGCTGGAGATTGCGTCTGCAGACCGCTGCAGCGAGGGTTTAGGCGGTGCGGGGATAGGAAAGAAGGAAAAGAACGATGTGGTTTTTATATGCGTTGTTGTCCGCAGTGTTTGCGGCGTTGACATCGATACTGGCAAAAGTGGGCATCGAGGGGGTGAACTCCAACTTGGCGACCGCTATCAGGACAGTGGTCGTGGTGGTCATGGCGTGGGGCATGGTCTTTCTGACCAGCGCACAGGGCGGGATCTGGGAGATCAGCAGGAAGAGCTGGATCTTTCTCATCTTGTCGGGACTGGCGACGGGGGCGTCGTGGCTGTGCTATTATCACGCGCTGCAGGTCGGGGAGGTCTCCAAAGTCGTTCCGATCGACAAGCTCAGTGTCGTCATCACGCTGGTGCTCGGGTTTGTGTTTTTGCATGAACAGTTCAGCGCCAAGTCGTTTTTCGGCTGTCTCCTGATCGGTGCGGGGACACTGGTGATGGTGTTGTAAGGGTGGTTATTTCTATTTTGGAGGTTTTGGAGGTGGAAGTTAATGGATATAGACGAAACATTAGTTACCATATTGGAGTCAGCAGCAGGAAAGGCGTTTAAGGCTTTACAGGAGGAACATACAGAAGAACAGTTCTATTATTTTGCGCTGCTGAATGATGGAAACTGGCGGCCGTACATATCAGCGTGGTCGCGTGAGGCACTGGGGCGTTTTTATGAGGAAAATGAAGTGGAGGACGAGGAGAAGGGCTGGTACAAGTGGAGCGGCGTGGAGTCACCCTATATGGCATACGGATGGGATGAATTTTTTGCGGAGTATGAGGATTTTCTGTTCGAGACGGAACAGAAACACTGGAAGGCAGATGATGACACAGCAGATGCCATGTGGAGGACATTGTTAAACTCCATGGAGGAAGCCATGCGGAGGCTGGATCAAAAGGGGATCTTTGGGACAGGTGCGGCGAGGGATCAGGTGGTCATCGCAGTGGAGCTCGTCCCGCCTGCAAGGTCGAATTACACGAGGACTGAGCGGTTGAACAAGAGCGGTCTGATCAGAGAATTTCTGGAGGAGAATGCAGATCTGCTGGAGGAAGATGCAGATGAGTAGCGCTGATTCCGAGCGGTTCGGTTTATTTATATAGAAATAGAAAGCTGTTTGACGATAGAAGGTTTTGGGGAGGCGCGCAGGCGGGAGATCTGAGAGAGGGACACTTCTTATTGTCAGGAATTATTGATTGATACGCGTGCCGGAGCACGCAGAGGGGAATAACATATGGCATTTACACATCTGCATGTACATACGGAGTATAGTCTGCTCGACGGCTCCAACAAGATCAGGGAGTATGTCAAGCGCGTCAAGGAGCTTGGCATGGACAGCGCGGCGATCACGGACCACGGCGTCATGTACGGCGTGATCGATTTCTATAAGGAGGCAAAGGCGAACGGCATCAAGCCGATCCTCGGCTGTGAGGTCTATGTCGCGCCGAACTCGCGCTTTGACAAGGAGGTCGGCGGCGGGGATGAGCGGTATCACCACCTCGTGCTGCTGGCGGAGAACAATACGGGCTATGCCAATCTGATGAAGATCGTCAGCAAGGGCTTTACCGAGGGGTATTACTACAGACCGCGCGTGGATATGGAGGTGCTGCGGCAGTATCACGAGGGCCTGATCGCGCTCTCCGCGTGTCTTGCGGGCGAGGTGCCAAGGCTCCTGGCAAAAGGGCTCTATCAGGAGGCAAAGAAGACCGCGCAGCGATATGAGGAGTGTTTCGGAAAGGGCAATTATTTCTTTGAGCTGCAGGATCACGGCATTCCCGACCAGAGGACAGTCAACGCGGCGCTGCTGCGCATGAGCAAGGAGCTCGGCATACCGCTGGTTGCCACGAATGATATCCACTACACTTACGCGGAGGACGCCCAGTCGCACGACATCCTGCTCTGTATCCAGACGGCAAAAAAAGTCTCCGACGAGGACAGGATGCGCTACGACGGAGGACAGTACTATGTCAAGAGCGAACTGGAGATGCGGGAACTGTTTCCCTATGCGCAGCAGGCGATCGACAACACGGCGGTGATCGCGGACCGGTGCAATGTGGAGATCGAGTTTGGCGTGACGAAGCTGCCGAAGTTCGACGTTCCGCAGGGATATGACTCGTGGAGCTATCTCAACAAGCTCTGCACCGACGGACTGGCAGAACGCTACCCGGATGATGACGGCGCGATCAGGGAGAAGCTGGACTACGAGCTCGGCGTCATCAGGAAGATGGGGTATGTGGATTATTTCCTGATCGTGTGGGATTTCATCAACTGGGCGCGGGAGCATGACATTCCTGTCGGGCCGGGGCGCGGTTCGGCGGCGGGGAGCATCGTCTCGTACTGTCTGCGCATCACCAACATCGATCCGATCCGCTACAGCCTGCTGTTTGAGCGCTTCCTGAACCCGGAGCGCGTCTCGATGCCCGATATCGACATTGACTTCTGCTATGAGCGGCGGCAGGAAGTGATCGATTATGTCAGTGAGAAATACGGGCATGACAAGGTTGTGCAGATCGTGACGTTCGGTACGATGGCGGCAAAGGGTGTGATCCGCGATGTGGGGCGTGCGCTCGATCTTCCATACAATTATGTGGACGGGATCGCCAAGATGATACCGAGCGAGGGCAATGCGCCGGTGAGCATCACGCGCGCGCTGGAGATGAACCCGGAGTTTCGCACACTCTACAAGGAAGACGAGCAGGTGCACTACCTGATCGACATGTGTCTGAAGCTGGAAGGTCTCCCGCGCCACACGTCCATGCACGCGGCGGGCGTCGTGATCTGCCAGAAGCCGGCGGACGAGTTTGTGCCGCTGTCGCGCGGAAGCGACGGCGCGATCACGACACAGTTCACCATGACCACGATCGAGGAGCTTGGCCTGCTCAAGATGGACTTTCTGGGACTCCGCACATTGACGGTCATCAAGGACGCGGTGGACAATGTGGAAAAGACCACAGGGATCCACATCGATGTGGATCGGCTCGACTACGACGACAAGAAGGTGCTCGCGTCTCTCGGAACGGGACGGACGGACGGCGTGTTCCAGCTTGAAAGTCAGGGCATGAAAAACTTTATGAAGGAGCTCAAGCCGCAGAACCTTGAGGATGTCATCGCAGGGATCTCACTCTATCGCCCGGGACCGATGGATTTTATCCCGGCGTACATCAGGGGAAAAAACAACCACGATGCAGTCACCTATGCCTGCCCGCAGCTAGAGCCGATCCTGGCGCCCACCTACGGCTGCATCGTCTACCAGGAGCAGGTCATGCAGATCGTGCGGGATCTCGGCGGTTATACATTGGGGCGCAGCGACCTCGTGCGCCGCGCGATGAGCAAGAAAAAGGCATACGTCATGGAGCAGGAGCGCAAGAATTTCGTGCACGGCAATCCTGACGAGGGTGTCCCGGGATGTGCGTCGTGCGGGATCTCGGAAACGGTGGCAGACCAGATCTACGGGACGATGATGGACTTTGCCAAGTATGCGTTCAACAAGTCCCACGCGGCGTGCTACGCGGTGGTGGCGTACCAGACGGCGTATCTGAAATATTACTATCCGGTGGAGTTTATGGCGGCGCTGCTGACGTCGGTGATCGACAACGCGTCCAAGGTGTCGGAGTACATCATGGTCTGCAGGAGCATGGGGATCCAGATCCTGCCGCCCGACATCAACGAGGGCGAGTGCGGGTTCTCGGTGTCAAACGGCGCGATCCGCTACGCGCTCAACGCGATCAAGAGTGTGGGAAGGACGGTCATCGAGGGCATCGTCGAGGAGCGGCAGGCGCATGGGGATTACCAGAACCTCAAGGACTTTATCGAGCGGACACAGCATGTTGAGATGAATAAGCGCGCCATCGAGAACTTTATCAAGGCAGGGGCATTTGACAGTTTTGGCGCGACCAGAAAGCAGCACATGAGCGTCTACGCGACGATTCTCGACAGCATCGTGCACAGCAAGCGCGGCGTGACGGCAGGTCAGATGTCGCTCTTTGACATTGTATCGGAGGATGAGAAGAAGGAACTCGAGATCAAGATGCCCAACGTCGGTGAGTACGAGAAAGAGCTGCTGCTGAGTTTTGAGAAGGAAGTGCTGGGATTCTATGTCAGCGGGCATCCGATGCAGGAGTATCAGGCGGTGTGGGAGAAGCGCATCACGGCAAAGACTTCGGATTTCTATCTCGACGAGGAGACAGGGCTCACCCATGTGCAGGACAACACCAGGGCGACGGTCGGCGGCATGATCATGGACAAGAAGATCAAGTACACCAAGCAGGATAAGATCATGGCGTTCCTCACGGTGGAGGATCTCGTGGGCAGCATCGAAGTCATCGTGTTCCCGAACGCGTATGAGAAATACTCGTCAAAGCTTTTGGAGGAAAACAAGGTATTTATCGAAGGCAGGGTTCAGGTGGAGGATGAGCGGGACGGAAAGCTGGTCTGTGAGCGCGTCACTGCCTTTGACGAGATCCCGAGAAAGGTGTGGGTGAAGTTTCCGGATATGCACTCGTACAGGGAGAACGAGTCGGTGCTGCTCGATGCGATATTTGACTCTGAGGGGATTGACAATGTTGTTATATATATAGAAGAAACACGTCAGAAAAAAGTACTGCCGCCCAACAAAAACATCAGGGCGGACAGCACTGTCCTGGACAAACTCCGCGGGTTGTTCGGGGAGGAGAATGTCAAGGTGGTAAGTTGATATACAGGTGACAGGAGTTTAGAGCGTGTTTGGCAGTTGGGAAGCATCAATCCATCGCGAAGCGATTCTGCAGGGCTTGATGCTTAAGGAACTGTTGATATTTTTTTGTCAAAGAGTATTGTATTCTTGCAAAAAAAAGGGTACAATCATTTTAGAAAAAATTGTGGTAAGATATTTAAATGATATAAATCAAGAATACTGCCGCCGCTTTCGGGTGCTGGCAGGTATTGTATAGGAGGTAAAAGGAGATGGCAAAAGAGATCAAGACGATAGGTGTGTTGACGAGCGGGGGAGACGCACCCGGCATGAACGCTGCACTGCGTGCGGTGGTGAGAAAGGCTCTGACAAACAATGTGAAGGTAAAGGGTATCAAGAGGGGCTACATGGGACTGCTCAACGAGGAGATCGTTGACATGGAGGCGTTCAGTGTGGCGGATATCATCCAGAAGGGTGGTACGATCCTCGGCACGGCGAGGTGTCTGGAATTTAAGGAGGAGAACATACAGCAGATGGCTGCGGAGATCTGCCATAAGCACGGGATCGACGGCATGGTGGTGATCGGCGGCGACGGATCCTACAGGGGCGCGCAGGGACTTGCGAGACATGGCATCAACACGGTCGGCGTGCCGGGCACGATCGATCTTGATATCGCATGTACGGAGTACACGATCGGGTTTGACACGGCGATCAACACGGCGATGCAGGCGATCGACAAGGTGCGTGACACTTCTTCCTCCCATGAGAGATGTTCCATCATAGAAGTTATGGGAAGACATGCAGGGTACATCGCACTCTGGACGGGTGTCGCAAACGGTGCGGAGGATATCCTGATCCCCGAAAAGTACGATTACGACGAGCAGGAGCTGATCAACAATATCGTGCGGAGCAGAAAGAAAGGAAAGACGCACCATATCATCATCAATGCCGAGGGTATCGGACATTCTACATCGATGGCGCGGCGGATCGAGGCTGCAACAGGCGTGGAGACGCGGGCAACCATTCTCGGCTATCTGCAGCGCGGCGGCAATCCGACCTGCAAGGACAGGTTCTATGCATCGATCATGGGTGCGTACGCGGCGGACATCCTCTGTGACGGCAAGTCAAACAGGGTGGTCGCATACAAGCATGGCGCGTTTGTGGACTATGACATCGAGGAGGCACTCAACATGAAGAAGACGATCGACGAATATCAGTTCGAGATCTGCAGGAAATTGTCGATGTAAGATGATGTGAGATATAGAAACAGGATGGAAAAGGAAAGCCGGGTGAGTAGGACCTGGCTTTCTTTTTACAGCGTGTTCACTCATTCAGACATTTAGGAAATAGAAAAAGGAATCATAGGATCATGGGATTAGAGTTTAAGAAAAAGAAGATCGCGGCAAAAAAGTCCACGACGAGACAGATCGCGTTTGGGTTTGCGATGATCATCCTGGCGGGAACGCTGCTGCTCTCGCTGCCCATAGCAAACAGATCCGGGCATGGAGATCCGCTGAGTGCGCTGTTTACGGCGACGTCCGCGACCTGCGTCACAGGGCTGGTTGTCGCGGACACGTATCAGAACTGGACGATCTTTGGACAGCTTGTCATACTGTGCATGATACAGGTCGGCGGGCTTGGATTTATGACGATCGGTGCCTATATCTCTGTTCTGCTCAAGAAGCGCATCGGGCTGAAGGAGCGGGAACGGCTGCAGGAGAGCGTCAACACGCTTGAGATAGCAGGTGTTGTCCGGCTGGTCAAGAAGATCGTGCAGGGCGCGCTCTGCATTGAGGGGCTGGGGGCGGTGTTGCTCGCGTTCCGGTTTGTGCCGCGGTTCGGCGCTGCGAGGGGGATTTATTTCGCCGTCTTTCATGCGATTTCCGCTTTCTGCAACGGCGGGTTTGACCTGATGGGGGTGGATGAAGCGTACTCCTCCCTGGTCGCTTTTGAGGGGGATATCGTCGTCAATCTCGTTGTCGTGACGCTGATCCTGGTCGGCGGCATCGGCTTTATCGTGTGGGACGACGTGGCGCGGCACAAGTGGCATTTCAGGAAATATCTGCTGCACAGCAAGATCGTGCTCACGACGACGCTGGTCCTGACGGCGGCAGGCACGGTACTGTTCCTTGTCACGGAGGATCAGGCGGCTTTTGCCGGCATGGGACCGCTCGAGAGATTTCTGGGGGCGCTGTTCTCCTCCGTCACGCCTAGGACGGCAGGGTTTAACTCCGTCGACACAGCGGCGCTGTCCAATTCCGGCAAGATGCTCACGATGCTCATGATGTTCATCGGGGGCAGTCCGGGTTCCACGGCAGGCGGCGTCAAGACGACATCGATGATCGTGCTTCTGTTCTATGCGGTGGCGATGGTGTTGAACAGGGAGGACATCAATCTCTTTGGGAGACGGCTGACCGACGAAGTGGTGAAAAAGGCAAATGCGGTGGTGGTCATCAACGCGACGCTGACGATCATTGCGACGATCGTCATTATGGCAGTACAGCCGTTATTGAATTTTGAGGACGTGCTGTTCGAGGTGCTCTCGGCGATCGGAACAGTCGGGATGACAGTGGGGATCACGAGGGATCTGAATATAATATCACAAGTTATTATTATAGTCCTGATGTACTGCGGGCGTCTGGGAAGTCTTTCCTTTGCGCTTGTCTTTGCGCAGAAGAGTGCCTCGGCGTCCGTGCGGCAGCCGCAGGAGAAGATCATTGTAGGGTAATAAATGCTCTAGGGGCAATGGTATTTGGGATCAAGGAGGTAGAAAATGAAATCAATATTAATCATAGGAATGGGGCGTTTCGGACATCACCTGGCGGCTGATTTCCTGGAGAACGGGCACGATGTCATGATCGTGGATGAGGACGAGGAGAAGCTCGAGGACATGGTTCCTTACGCGACGAGCACCAGGATCGGCGACTGCACGAGCGAGGAGGTCCTGAAAAGTATCGGCGTCCGGAATTTTGATGTCGTGTTTGTGTGCATCGGCACCAACTTCCAGAGCAGTCTGGAGATCACAAGCCTTGTGAAGGAGCTCGGGGCAAAGCGGGTGATCAGCAAGGCGACGAGGGACATCCAGGCGAAGTTTTTGCTGCGCAACGGGGCGGACGAGGTGATCTACCCGGATAAGGACATCGCGGAGAAGTGGGCGGAGCGCTACAGTCTCGACAACATCTTCGACTACATCGACCTGCCCGGCGCGTTCGGAATCTACGAGATGCCTCCTCTCAAGGAGTGGGTGGGCAAGAGCATCCGAGAGTCCAACATAGCCGCGACGCACAAGGTTTCCATACTCGGCATTAAGAAAAAACATGAGGAGGAGATGAGCGTGATGCCCTCTGCGGACTACATCATCCGGGATACGGACCACCTGATGGTGATGGCTGGCAACGAGGTCGCGGAGCGGCTGCTGGAGCAGAACAGACACAATTTTGCCAGGGAAGCTTCGGAAAGGAAACGGTAGGTTCACATATGATATCAAGCACAGCAAACAGTAAGGTAAAGAGGCTCGCAGCGCTGGTGCAGAAGGCGAAGATGCGCAGGGAGGAACAGCTCTTTGTCGTGGAGGGTGTCCGCATGTTCCGGGAGGCGCCGGACGAGTGGATCAGGGAGGTGTACGTGTCGGAAACCCTGCTGCGCAAGTGGGAACAGGAGCATGACAGAGAATCGAGGGAGCGGATAAAAAAATATCAGTGCGAAGTGCTCACGGACGAGGTGTTCCGGAAAGTCTCGGACACGCAGACGCCGCAGGGGGTGCTCTGTGTTCTCGCCATGCCGCACTACGAGCTGGCACAGCGTCTCGAAGAGGGCATGACGGACCCGTCCAGGCCGCCGCTTTATGTGCTTCTCGAGGATCTGCAGGATCCGGGAAACCTGGGAACGATCCTGCGCGCCGGCGAGGGAGCGGGTGTTGACGGAGTGATCATGACGCGCAGGACAGTGGACATTTTCAACCCCAAGGTCATCCGCGCGACGATGGGATCGATATACCGGGTCCCGTTTTACATCGTGGACGATCTGGGCGGAACGATCAGTCTTCTGAGAAAGAGCGGCGTGCGGGTCTATGCGGCGCACCTCGACGACAGCGTGGACTACGATGTGCCGGACTACACGAAGCCCACGGCTTTCCTGATCGGGAACGAGGGGGGCGGGCTTCGGCGCGGGACTGCGCAGACGGCATCGCAGTACATCAAGATTCCCATGGCGGGACAGGTCGAGTCGCTCAACGCCGCTGCCGCTGCCGCGATACTGATGTACGAGGCGGCGCGGCAGCACCGCAGGGGACAGTGAGTGCGTTATCGGATCCGTTCGTTAAAAAATATCAAGAAAAATGAGAGGGCACAGGCGTATGAAGATCGGTTTTATAGGACTTGGAAATATGGCGGAGGCGATGATCGGCGGAATGCTCGGGACAGGGGGCTTCCGGGCGGATGAGATCGTGGGTTCTGCCAAAACGAAGGAGACTGCGGACAGGGTCTGCGGGAAGTATGGGATCACTGCGGGAACGGACAACAGGGAGACGGCAAAGCAGGCGGATGTGCTGATCCTTGCCGTGAAGCCGGTATTTCTGGCGGAGGTGATCGCGGAGATCAGGGATTTTGTGGACGGGGAGAACATGCTTGTGATATCCATAGCAGCGGGCAAAACGATTGAGTGGATCGAGCGCGAATTTGGCATGCCGCTAAGGATCGTGCGCTGTATGCCGAACACGCCCGCCATGGTGGGAGAGGGCTGCACCTGCGTCTGTCTGAAGGAAACATTTTCCGACAGGCGTGTTTACGACGGCGATCGGGAGCTTGTGCTCAGGATCATGAGCAGCTTTGGCAGGGCGAGCATCCTTCCCGAGCGGCTGATGGACGCCTTTATCGGCGTGGCGGGGAGCGCGCCCGCGTATGTCTTTCTGTTTATCGAGGCGATGGCGGATGGGGCTGTCATGGCGGGAATGCCCAGAAAGCAGGCGTATGAGTTTGCGGCGCAGTCCGTGCTCGGCAGTGCCAGGATGGTGCTCGAGACGGGAATGCACCCGGGCGTGCTCAAGGATATGGTCTGCTCGCCGGCAGGCACGACGATCGAGGCGGTCAGGGTGCTGGAGGAGAAAGGGATGCGCGCCGCGGTGATCGACGCGGTAGGGGCATGTGTGGACCGGTCGAGGAACATGTAGCAGGGAAGAGAACACGGATTTTCACTTTTTGCCGGAACGGAGTGAACCGTGACCAAAGAATAGCATAAAATTAAAAACAAGAGTTCGAGACTTGACAAGTCGCGAACTCTTTGCTATTATATAAAATCGTAATAGGTGTTAACAAATATGTAATATTTGCCGATAAAATGTAAAACAAGGGTAAACATTGCGATTTAATTGTTACAGGCAAGTGACATATTTGTAACAGGAAATGGAGCAGGTTATGAAGACAAATTGTAAAAAGTGGAAATATCTGTTGTGCATTACAGCAGTTACGACCGCGTTTGCGTCTATTCCATTCAGCACGCAGGCGGCAGACACGCAGGTGCGTCTGATGGATCACACGGACAAAAAACAGGAAACCACATCAGACAAGATGAATTCAGCAGAGGACAAAGGTCAGTCAACAGTGACGGCGGGGGCAGCAGATATCCTTGACGCGGCAGTCTTGAGTGCCGGGATCCCGGATGGCGCTGTGTCAGTGGCGGTGAACTCAGATGCTTCAGAGACAGTTGGTGAGAATCATGCAAGTATAGTGAATCATGCAGCTGATATTGTATCGGACAGTACGCAGACGCATGTCTCGACAAAAGGGGAGGCATTGTCTGCTTTTGCAAAAGGTATGATGGTGTTACAGCCCAAGATCGAGCCGGAGTCGACACTTGTGATGGCAAGGGTCAACGAGTATGTCAACATCAGGCTGGATGCGGATCAGGACTCAGAGAAAGTCGGCGTGCTCTACAAGGACTGCGGCGGCGATGTCCTGGAGAAAAACGACGAATGGACAAAGATCAAATCCGGTGATGTCACCGGATGGATCAAGAATCAATATCTATATTTCGGAAAAGAGGCGGAGGAGCTCGCAAGGGATGTGGGTGTTCTCACAGCCTACTCGGAGACGGAGACGCTCAGAGTTCGCAAGGAGCCGAGTCTCGACGCCGGTATTGTCGGCCTTCTCGCAGACGGTCAGGCGGTGGAAGCGATCGCTGAGGAAGGCGACTGGGTGAGAGTCAGCTACGAGGGCGAGACGGGGTTTGTGTCGTCAGAGTATGTCAGGGTAGAGTTTGGCATCGACACGGCGGAATCCATGGCGGCGATCCGGGAGAGAGAGGAAGCCGAGCGCGCAAGGGCAGCCGAGGCGCAGTCGAGAAAAGTGCAGCAGAAGGAGGCCGTGCTCGCGTCGGCGACAGAGCTGGAGATCCTCGCGGCGCTGATCCAGTGCGAGGCGGGAGGAGAGCCTTATGAGGGACAGGTGGCAGTCGGCGCTGTCGTCATGAACAGGGTGCGCTGCGGTGGTTATCCCAATAATATTACAGATGTTATCTATGCGTCAGGTCAGTTTGTGCCCGCGTCAGGGGGACGTATGGAATCCCTGATCCTGAACAAGACGACCAAGGCGTCCTGCATACAGGCGGCACAGGAGGCGATCAACGGTGCCTGCAATGTCGGGGATGCACTGCATTTCCGCAGGAACAACGGCAGGGACGGACTGGTGATCGGCAATCATGTATTCTGGTAAGAGAGCCGCATGGCAGCAGTGATCCGGTGTTTTGCCGGCGACTGAGAACAGTGATATGATCAAAGCGCAGTTCACAAAAAGAACTGTGCTTTTTCTTGCCCCTTTTTGATAAATGTAGTAAAATACATATATTGGCAGAGCCGACTTGTAACTGCGGCTCAACAGGTATGAGGAGGAGAGATAAAATGGATTTAAAAGGACGCAGTTTCCTGACATTGAAAGATTACACGCCGGAGGAGATCGTGTATCTGGTCGATCTGGCGGCTGAGTATAAGGACAAGAAAAAGAAAGGGATCCTGCACGACACGCTCCGCGGGAAAAATATCGCCCTTATCTTCGAGAAGACGAGCACCCGCACCCGCTGTTCCTTCGAGACGGCGGCGCATGACCTTGGCATGGGGACAACGTATCTGGACCCGGCAGGTTCGCAGATCGGCAAGAAGGAGTCCATCGCGGACACGGCGCGCGTGCTCGGCAGGATATACGACGGGATCGAGTACCGCGGTTACGGGCAGGCGATCGTCGAGGAGCTTGCAAAGTATGCGGGTGTGCCCGTGTGGAACGGGCTTACCAACGAGTATCACCCGACGCAGATGCTCGCGGACCTGCTCACGATCAGGGAGCATTTCGGGTATCTGAAAGGCATCAGGCTCACGTATATGGGCGACGCCCGCTACAACATGGG
This sequence comes from uncultured Lachnospiraceae bacterium, assembly GCA_910585765.1. Lineage (GTDB taxonomy): Bacteria > Bacillota > Clostridia > Lachnospirales > Lachnospiraceae > COE1. The sequence goes on from CAJUES010000041.1 coordinate 24,632, forward strand.
CAATTCGCTGATGATCGTGTGTGCAAAGCTGGGTATGCACTTCACGGCGTGCACGGCGAAGGAGTACTTTCCCGACGAGGCGCTTGTGGCGGAGTGCGAGACGTACGCGGCGGTATCGGGTGCCACGATCACGCTGACGGAGGATGTGGACGCGGGGACGAAGGGCGCCGATGTGATCTACACGGACGTCTGGGTATCCATGGGAGAGCCGGATTCGGTGTGGGCGGAGCGCATCGAGAAGCTTTCCCCGTACAAGGTGACAAGAGCAGTGATGGAAAATGCGGGCGCGCAGTCGGTGTTCCTTCACTGTCTGCCGGCTTTCCACGACCTCAAGACAAAGATCGGCAAGGAGCAGGGAGAGAAGTACGGTTTTACGGAGCTTGAGGTGACAGACGAGGTGTTCGAGTCGGAGCGGTCCCTCGTGTTTGACGAGGCGGAGAACCGCATGCATACGATCAAAGCCGTGATCGCTGCGACGCTCGGAGCGTGACTATGAAGAGCGAAGAGATATTGAGGAAGCTCCGCGACGCCGGGGACTACGTGAGCGGGCAGGAGCTGTGTGAGCACTACGGCGTGTCGCGCACGGCTGTGTGGAAGGTGATCAAACAGCTTGAGAAGGACGGCTACGTGATCGAGGCGCAGAATAACAAAGGGTACAGGCTCGTGGAGGACGAGGGCGCGGATGTGTTCACAAAGGTGGAGATCGAGAGCTGTCTGGACACCTCGTGGATCGGGAGAAAGCTGGTATTTCACAGGGAGACGGGCTCCACCAATCTGGACGCGAAGGCGCTTGCGGAAAAAGGGGAAGCGGCAGGCGCGGTCGTTGTGGCGGATATGCAGACCGCAGGGCGCGGCAGGCGCGGCAGGGGCTGGGTGTCCCCGTCGGGGAAGGACATCTACATGTCGCTGATGCTCAGGCCGCAGTGCAGACCGGAGAAGGCGTCCGCGCTGACGCTGGTCATGGCAGTCTCCGTGCTCGAGGCAGTCCGCGAGGTGGTCACACAGACCTGCAGCATCAAATGGCCCAACGACATCGTGGTCAATAACAAAAAAGTGTGCGGCATCCTGACGGAGATGAGCGCGGAACTCGACGGAATCCATTACGTTGTGATCGGAGCCGGCATCAATGTGAACCAGGAGCGGATGGCATGCGAGATACAGGACAAGGCGACATCGCTCTACATCGAGGGCGGAAAGAGGATAAAACGTGCGGAGCTGGCGGCGCGTGTGCTGCACTATTTCGAGATCAACTATGCCGTGTTCGAGAAGACCTGGGACTTTTCAGGGCTGGCAGATCAATATAACCGCAGTCTGGTCAACCGCGACCGGGAAGTGCGCGTATTGGATCCCAAGGGGGCGTATGACGGCATCGCCAGGGGCATCAACGAGAAAGGTGAGCTGATCGTCGAGCGAAAGAGCGACGGACAGACGGAGTACGTCTACGCGGGCGAAGTGTCCGTGCGCGGCATGAACGGATATGTGTAAACGGGAGTCCGCGTGTCATGGGAACCGGCGGCGGACTCCCGCGGAGGAGAGTATGGAAGAAAACAGTGGACGCATAGTCCTGTGCGGGGCAAATGCCTATGAGCAGAAATATTATTTTAATGAAAAATTTAGCAGGATCCCTGAATCCATCAAAGAAGAACTGCATATCATATGTGTGCTGTTCACGGAGGAAGCCGGCGGCGTGTTCACGATCGTGTTTGAGGAGGACGGGAGCGTGAGCCTCGAGACGGACGCTTACGAGGAGGACATTCTGTATGACGAGATCAGCAGCGGGCTACTGGTCAGGGAGATCCGGATGCAGCGCCAGGAGCTTTTGGAGTCGCTGAGCCTGTACTACAGGGTGTTCGTGCTCCGGGAAGCTGTTGATCCGCTGATCGGGGAGCAATAGGGAGCAATAAAAGTGACGAACCGATGCCAGGGCGCTTTCTGGCAGCCTGATTTTGAATGGGAGATAGGAATATGATTTTAGTAGTCGATGTGGGAAATACCAATATCACATTTGGGATATATGACAGAAAAAATTTAGTCACGACATTCCGGCTGATGGCAAAGACACAGCGGACCTCGGATGAGTACGGCGTGCTGATCACGGAGCTCCTGTCCAAGAACCATGTCAACACCAGGGAGATCGAGGGGGCGATCATCGCAAGTGTCGTGCCGAACGTGATGCACTCGCTCACAGGCGGCATCAGGCGGTACGTGATCGAGCGGCTCATGATCGTGGGGGTCGGCATCAGGACCGGGATCAGGATCGTGACAGAAAATCCGAAAGAAATCGGTCCGGACCGCATTGTGGACGCAGTTGCCGCATATGAATTATACGGGGGACCGGTGCTCGTCCTGGATTTTGGCACAGCGACAACCTACGATCTTGTGGACGGGAAAGGATGTTTCTGTGCGGGCATCACGGCGCCTGGCATCCGGATCTCGGCGAAGGCGCTCTGGGAGGACGCGGCAAAGCTCCCCGAGATCGAGATCAAAAAGCCCGCCTCCATTCTGGCGCAGGAGACGATCTCGAGCATGCAGGCGGGGCTCGTGTACGGTCAGATCGGGCAGACGGAGTACATCGTAAACCGCGTGAAAAAGGAGACGGGTTACGATGATCTCAAGGTGGTAGCGACGGGAGGGCTCGGGCGCATCATCGCCGAGGAGACGGACGTGATACAGGAATACAACAGTGCACTGACGCTGGAGGGACTCAGGATCATCTATGAAAAGAACAACAGATAATACGGCTGGCAGACAGCTCAGGATCGGGGATGTCGTCCTGGACAATAACGTTATGCTCGCACCGATGGCAGGGGTTACAGACCTGCCATTTCGACTGATCTGCAGGGAGCAGGGGGCAGGGCTTCTGTGCATGGAGATGATCAGCGCCAAGGCGGTGCATTTCAACAACAAAAATACGGAGGCGCTGATGGAGATCCACCCGGAGGAGACGCCGGTGTCGCTGCAGCTCTTTGGCTCGGAGCCGGATATCATGGCAGAGACGGCAGCGCGCATCGAGGAGCGCCCGTTTGCCATACTGGATATCAATATGGGCTGCCCGGTGCCCAAGGTGGTCAACAACCGTGAGGGAAGTGCGCTGATGCGGGATCCCGGACTTGCGGGGGAGATCATCTATGCAGTTTCCCGCGCAGTCAGGAAGCCCGTGACCGTAAAGATCAGGAAAGGATTTGACGACAATTGCGTCAATGCCGTGGAGATCGCCAGGATCGCCGAGGCGAACGGCGCGGCGGCAGTCGCGGTGCACGGACGGACGAGGGAGCAGTACTATTCCGGAAAGGCGGACTGGGATATCATACGGCAGGTGAAGCAGGCGGTGCGCATTCCGGTCATCGGAAACGGCGACGTGACCGACGCGCTGTCGGCTGCAAGACTTCTCGAACAGACAGGATGCGACGGCATCATGGTGGGCAGGGCAAGCCGCGGCAACCCGTGGATATTCCGCGAGATCAACAGTTATCTCGACACAGGCGTCATACCGAAACGCCCGACCGGTGAGGAGGTCTGTGACACGATCCTGAGACACGCCGGTCTGCTGCGCGCCTGCAAAGGGGAGTACGTCGCAGTGCGCGAGATGCGAAAGCATGTGGCATGGTACACGGCAGGCTACCCGCACTCGGCAAAGCTGCGCAGGATGGTGAACGAGATGGAGACATTTGACGAGCTTGTCAGAAGCGTTCAGAAAATATTTCTGGAAAACGGGGTGTCTGATGGGGAGATGTAATAACCGGATCAGGACAGCCAGAGGACTTTGAAAATCTGGAAATCGGCGGTTTTGAGGTTTTGCCGGGCAGGGTTGAGATTCGTTCTCAATATCTTGACATGACAGTTAAAAAACGCTATAATGGGCTGAATGTAAAGGAAATATCAGGATGATCTGAGCGCCGTCACCCGTCGGCTTCTGCTGACAATCTTTCTCCGGGTGCGTGCGCATAAATAATAGCAGGAGTGAAAGGGAGTAATCACATGGAAGCAAAGAAGAATTTATTAACACGCGAGGGTCTGAAAAAATATGAGGATGAGCTGCATGAACTCAAGGTCGTCAAACGAAAAGAGGTAGCGCAGAAGATCAAGGAAGCAAGGGAGCAGGGTGACCTCTCGGAGAACGCAGAGTACGATGCGGCGAAGGACGAGCAGCGCGACATCGAGGCGCGCATCGAGGAGCTCGAGAAGATCCTGAAAAATGTGGAAGTCGGCGATATGGACGAGGACGGAAACGATCTCGACAGGGTGAGTTTCGGGCTTGCAGTCAAAGTGAAGGACAATGAGTTTGACGACGAGATGGAGTTCAAGATCGTGGGCGCGACAGAGGCAAACAGTCTGAAAGGAAAGATCTCCAACGAGTCGCCGCTCGGAAAGGCGCTGATCGGCGCCCAGAGGGGTGATGTGGTCACGGTGGAGGCGCCGGCGGGTGTCATCGAGTACACGATACTGGATATTTACAAGCCGGAGTAGGGCATGAAGAGATGGCGCCAGAGGGCATCGACGGGGAACTTCCAGGGGATTGTTAAGAAATGCCATGCGGTGTCAATAGATGAGGAGAGGAGAAATATCTGTGTCACAGGAGAATAATAGTCAGAACAACCAAAAGAATCAGAACAGTCAGCAGCAGGATGTCAACCAGCTTCTAAAGGTGCGCAGGGAAAAGCTTGCCGCACTGCAGGAAGCGGGAAAGGATCCCTTTCAGATCACCAAATATGACGTAACGCATCACAGCCAGGACGTGAAGGACAACTTTGACGCGCTGGAGGGAAAGAGCGTGACGATCGCGGGCCGCATGATGTTCAAGCGCCTCATGGGAAAGGCGTCATTCTGCAACATACAGGATCTCAAGGGGAGCATCCAGTGCTATGTCGCAAGGGACAGCATCGGGGAGGATGCCTATGCTGATTTTAAGAAGTATGATGTCGGTGATATCCTCGGCATCAGCGGCGAGGTGTTCAGGACAAAGACAGGCGAGATGTCCATTCACGCTGCGTCGGTGACGCTTTTATCAAAGAGCCTGCAGATCCTGCCGGAAAAATTCCACGGTCTGACGGACACCGACACGCGCTACCGCCAGCGCTATGTGGATCTGATCATGAACGCGGAGGTGAAGGATACTTTCGTGAAGCGCTCCAAAGTGCTCTCGAGTATCCGCCGCTATCTCGATGATCAGGGCTTTATGGAGGTGGAGACGCCGATGCTCGTGTCAAACGCAGGCGGCGCGGCGGCGCGGCCGTTCGAGACGCATTTCAATGCGCTTGACGAGGACTTAAAACTCCGCATCTCACTGGAGCTGTACTTAAAGAGACTGATCGTGGGCGGCATGGAGCGCGTCTACGAGATCGGGCGCGTGTTCCGCAACGAGGGGCTTGACACGAGGCACAATCCCGAGTTTACACTGATGGAGCTGTATCAGGCATACACAGATTACCACGGCATGATGGATCTGACAGAGAATCTTTACCGCTATGTGGCAAAGGAAGTCACGGGATCGGAGATCCTCACATACGGCGAGCATCGGATGGATCTGTCAAAGCCGTTTGAGCGCATCACGATGGTGGATGCCGTTCAGAAGTATTCCGGCGTTGATTTTAATGAGATTCATACCCTGGAGGAAGCAAGGGCGATCGCCAGGGAAAAGCATGTGGAGTTTGAGGAGCGTCACAGGAAGGGCGATATCCTGAACTTATTCTTCGAGGAGTTTGTGGAGGAGCATCTGATCCAGCCGACATTCGTCATGGATCACCCGATCGAGATTTCTCCGCTCACTAAGAAAAAGCCGGACAATCCAGAGTACGTGGAGCGTTTCGAGTTCTTCATGAACGGCTGGGAGATGGCAAACGCCTACTCCGAGCTCAACGACCCGATCGACCAGCGCGCGCGCTTCGCGGCGCAGGAGGAGCTGCTGGCAGCGGGCGACGACGAGGCAAACCACACGGACGAGGACTTCCTGAACGCGTTGAGCATCGGTATGCCGCCGACGGGGGGCATCGGGTTTGGCATTGACCGCATGGTCATGATGATGACGAACTCTCCTTCGATCAGGGACGTGCTCGCGTTTCCGACAATGAAAACGCTTGGCGGAAAAGACCAGTAAAATCAAGGGTTTGCGGTAC
>CAJUES010000042.1 GCA_910585765.1 uncultured Lachnospiraceae bacterium
TGGCATAGCTTCCAATGATATGCCTGTTTTTAGTATGCGAAGTATGAGATTTTATTTATGATTCAACAAAGAAACATCGCAGTATGCATCATTTTGTCCATCGTTACCTGCGGGATCTATGGTCTTTACTGGCTGGTCTGCCTGACCAATGACACCAATACCGCAGCTGGAACAGAGGGAACATCCGGCGGCATGGTACTTCTTCTCACGATCGTAACCTGCAATATTTACAGCCTGTACTGGGGCTACAAGCAGGGCGAGAAGATCGACATGGCAAAGCAGAAGAAGGGTATGCCTTCTAGCAACAGCAATGTACTGTATCTGCTGCTCTGCCTGTTCGTACCTGTTGTAGCATGGGCGCTCATGCAGAATGAGCTGAACAACCTCGCTGCCTAAAACAATCAGGTTCTGCGGATATGATCCGAAAATGGCTGTTTCGAAGTCAATTGTCACGGAAACGAACGTTTCGGAAACATTTGTTTCAGAAACGTTCGTTTCTTATATTGCGCACCGCTGCAATTCTTCTGGTCGCAGGCTGTGCATATGGTATATTACTCCACTATACAGGTATTGGACTGGTTTGTCCTGTACGTTTTGTGACAGGGCTAAAATGCCCTGGATGTGGAGTCACACATATGTGCCTTGCACTGATGCGGCTTGATTTTGCAGCGGCTTTTATGGCAAATCCGGCATTGTTTTTGTCAGCTCCCCTGCTCATGATCATTTTCATTCCATATCTTGCTGGATATATCCGCACAGGTAGTCGGCAGATGAGTTCGTGGCAAAATACAGTACTATGGATTTGTATCACTTTTTTGGTTCTATACGGTATCGTGAGAAATGTTTTCTCACTTCCATGAATCAAATGTAGTTGCGTAGAGGAACGACCTGCTTACCGCATATTCCGCACACTGGACATCTACATCATGTCTCTTTCGTAAGCCTCGTAAAACTCCTGCCGTCCAGCCTCGCGACCATATATGTCTCCGGCAGAAGGATCTGATCCAGAGACATCCCTCCACGCTTCGACTACTATGCCCGTATCTGTGATCCGCACAAAATACAGCTCGTATGTGCTCTTCCCGCTCGCCTGGATCCCTGTCATGATCGCCATCACAGCCATCGTCCCGTCCCTTCTCTCGGATTTATTTTGTCATATTTTAGCCTGATATACGGCATCGCGCCACACCAGCACCCCGCTGATGCAGATCACAACGATCTCCGTCACGAAATCCCGGTATTTCCCGATAAACGCTCCCCACTGCCCGCTCAGATGGCGGTAACTGCCGATCCTGCGCTCATACGGACTGTAGCCGAATTCACAGCCGATATCCGTCACTGTGCGCCCGGGCTCCACCTTCATGCGGAATGCACTCTGCTCCAATTTCAACCGCTTTATGAACGCATAGACACTCTCCCCTGTCTCTTCCTTGAACATCCTGCTGAAATGATATTTCGAGAAATGACAGTGCGCCGCCACATCGTCGACAGACAGCCTCTCATGAATGTGCTGCAGGATATAATCGATCGCGCAGTTGACTGCCTCGTTTGTGATCAGTGACTGGCTCAAAACGTGTCCTCCACCGTCGTCAGCACCAGTCTCGCTCTCAGATCAGCCGCATCGGCAAAGCTTCCGCGCAGGATATCCTTCCTGTCCAGTCTGACCACCACCGGTCTTTCATTGGATATTGTAAAGAAATTGTCGCTGAAAATGACATCCGCATCGGCAAAGTCCATCTCCACAAACGGTGCAAACCCGTCACTGCACACCGTAATCTCAAAACCGTCCGCAAGCTCCCTGACCGCTGTCTTCAGCTGCGCTCTGGGCAGCGCCAGATGCTTGTAGGGCACCAGCGTGTCCGTGTCTGTCAGCACGGTTTTGTCCGCGAGAACCACCTCCGCCTCCAGATACAGATCGTCCGCGCCCGCAAACCCCGTGTCCGCAAATTCCGTCCGGAACGGACAGCGGATCAGTTCTGCCGCGCTGAGCGCACCTGCCTGTCCGTCTGCATTCCACTGTTTTATGACGTGGAATCCCATGTCGCGGACGCGCAGCGACACGCTGCACTTTTGTTCCGAAAGCGTCTCATTCTCGAGCCAGACGCTGATGCTGTCCTGCGTTTTCTGTATGCTCACCGCGACCGGCGCATAGAACTTCGCCGCCATATAGTGCAGTGCCTTCCAGCGACCATAGTAGTCAATACTCGCCCACGACGCTACCGGCCAGTTGTCGTTGATCTGCCAGTACAGCGATCCCATACAGCGTCCCCTGTTGCGCCGCCAGTGATCGACACCGCTCTTGATCGCCATTCCCTGCAGGATCTGCGAGACGTAGAGCAGACTTCCAAAATCCTTCGGGTACTTGAAATTTTCCGATAGATAGTAGAGTATCCTGCCGTTTGCGGAACCGTTTTTCTGGTGGCTCTCCATCACTCTGGAAAAAATGTTCCTGTCCTGTTCCTGCGTAAAGCTCTCCACCGTTTTCAGGCACGGGAACGACTGAAATCCAAACTCGGAGCAGAACCGGAAGTAATATTTCTGATAATCGCTAAACGGCTTCTGCCCATGCCACACATCCCAGTAGTGCACGTCACCGCGGCTTTCGTCGTCAGGCTCGTCAAAGCACCCGCCCGACGACGGGGACGACGGCCAGTAGAACGTCTCGTCATCCGCCTCGCGCAGTGCCCGCGGCAGGATCTCCTCAAACAGTCTGATATAGTCGGCGCGCAGATACGCGGACTCCTGCTGGAAATCCCCCCAGTGATGCCACGCAGACTCGATCTCATTGTTGCCGCACCACAGCCCGAGCGACGCGTGATGGCGCAGCCGCCGCACATTGTCGAGCGTCTCCTGCCGGACTGTCGCCGCAAAGTCGTCCGTCACGTCGTACACATTGCACGCGTACATCAGATCCTGCCACACGATCAGACCGTACTCGTCGCACAGATCGTAAAAGGCATCGGAGGGATAATACCCGCCGCCCCAGACGCGGACACAGTTAAAGTTCGCGCGGACGCAGCTCTTTAGCAGATACTCCTGCCGCTCCCTCGTGATCCACGGATAGACCGCATCCTCCGGAATATAGTTGCCGCCCTTGGTGAAGATCTTGACTCCGTTCACGACAAAGGCAAACTCATTGCCCCACTCGTCCGCCTCCTGGCTGACCGTCAGCGTGCGCAGACCGATCGTCCTCTCCACTGTCTGCACGGCTGTCCTTTTGTCCTTTCCCGCATCCGCTGCGGCGCGGTCCTCGACAGAGACCGTCAGTTTGTACAGTGCCTGCTCCCCATAGCCGTTTGGCCACCAGAGCTTTGGTTCCTCCACGACAATCTCCGCCTCGTAAACATCGCCGCTGCGCCCTTTTCCTGCTATCTCCGCTGTGTACTTTGCCGTCACTGCGGCGACCGCCCCGGAGTCATCTCCTCGATCCTTTTCCGCCAATGTCACCCTGACTGCCGTTTCCGCCTGTTCCCCCGCCAGGATCTGCGGCAGTGTGATCGCTGTCTCCGCGTCCGACAGCTCGATCGTCACCCTGAGGCGGACACTTCCGTCCGCCTCATGAAACTGTCTGATCCGCACATCCTCTATTTTGGCGCCGCTGTTCCCCTCAATATAGATGTCGCGCCAGATCCCGGCATCCACAAGCTGCGGGCCCCAGTCCCATCCGAACATGGAGTGCCCCTTGCGCACCAGCTGGTTTCCCCTGACCGCACCGCAGGGGACAACGTGCCGGATCTCCCTGTTCTCCCGATAAGAATACTGCTCGATGTACCGCAGCACCGAGCGGAAGGTGATGCAGATCTCATTCTCGCCCTCTTGTACATACTCTCTGACAGAAAAAGTGTAAGTGCGGTGCATGTTGTCGGTCACGGCGAGCTCTTTTCCGTTGATGCAGATCTGCGCCAGCGTATCCAGCCCTCTGCAGACCAGGTTCAGCTCCTTTGCCCCCATCAGTTCTTTATCCACCACAAAACTGCGCACAAACCGGTAATCCTTCCAGAACAAGTCGCGGACCGCATACTCGTTCTCCCTATAGTAAGGATTCTCGATCTTCCCCGCCGCGCAGAGCCCCGATATCACCGTTCCCGGCACCTCGACCGAACAGAGCGGCGCTCCCGCCGCATCCCTCAATTCCCACTTGCCGTTCAGATCCAATATTTTCATACGAACATCCTCTCTCCCTGTTGCAAAACAGCCCCCAAAAGTAAACGTTACTTCCGGGGGCAGCATCCACATCTCATTTTCTCAGCGCATCATATCAGCCAGTACTTCCTTCGCTTTTTCCAGCTGATTGTCCGTGCCATTTTTATAAAGTTCCGCGTCAAACGCTATCTCCACATCCGGCTCGATCCCGATCCCGTGGATATTGTTGCCGTTTGGCGTAAAATAACTGCTCACCGTGAGCTTGATCGCCGAACCGTCCGACAGGTCGATCACTTTCTGTACAATCCCCTTGCCGAAGGTCGTCGTTCCCACGAGTTTGCCGATCCCGTAGTCCTTCACAGCGCCCGCAAGGATCTCCGAGGCGCTCGCGCTGTAGCCGTTCGTGAGCACGACGAGCGGGACCGCTATCTTGTTCTCGCCATTGCAGGTATATTCCTCCCGCTTGCCGTATTTGTCCTCCGTGTACACGATCAGCCCTTCGGGAAGGAGCATGCGGGAGATATCACACACGGTCGAGAGATTTCCGCCGGGGTTGCTCCGAAGGTCTATGATCAGCCCTCTCATCCCCTCCGCCTTTGCCTGTTCGTAGACGCTCTCAAACTGCCCTGTCGTCACCAGGTCAAACTCTGTGATCTGTATATATGCCATGCCATTGTCATACATCTCATACTCGACTGTAGGATTCTCGATCTTTCTGCGCTCGACATCGATCTCGATCGGCTCCGCTGCATTCTCCCGGATCACCGTCATCTTTACGTACGTATGTTCTTCGCCCTTGATCTTGCTGACAACATACGATTTATCCTTTCCCTGCATATCCTCGTCGTTGACCTTGTAGATGTAATCGCCCTGCATGAGTCCGCTCGCCTCAGCCGGCGTATTCTTGATCACCCTGCTGATCTGCACGTAGCCCGCGTCCCCGTCCTGGATATACGCGCCGATGCCATAGTAGATCCCTTCCGTCTGCTGCTGCAGCGCGATCAGTTCCTCGCTCGTGTAGTAGACACTGTACGGATCCTCCAGCGCGTCGAGAAGTCCCCTGTAGAGCCCGTCCTCGAGTGTCTCCTCCTCCACATCCTTCCAGAAATATTTTCCGATCGTGTCCTCCAGCACGGCAAGCTTCTGCCCCACGTTCTCATCCGTGATGCTCTCCACCTTGTCCGTCCGCACTCCTGACGAGACATTTCCGCGGCTGAGCGGTGTCACTGCCCTGTACAACCGCACCGCCCCCACTGTGCCGAGCGTGACGGCGATCGCTGCGAGAATTCCCGTCACCATGCCAAAGATATAGTACTTTGTCCCGGATTGCTGCTTTGTCCCTGTCTGCGCGGGATCATTTGTCAAGTTGTTGCCATTTGGATATTGGTTCTGCATTTTTATGCCTTTCTATTTCCATTATATTATGAACCCAAGCTGACTCCCCGCAAAAGGTTCAAGTCCGCTTATTTCAGATAATTCCGTGGATTTACATAATTTCCGTTCAGCCGCACGCCAAAATGGAGGTGGTTCCCCGTCGATCTTCCTGTCGTGCCGACTGCGGCGATCTTCTGCCCCCTCGTAACTTCTGCCCCCTGCGAGACATACAGCTTTGAGGCGTGCATGTAGATGGTGTACAGATTGTCACCGTGGTCGATCATGATATAGTTCCCCATGGTCGAGCTGTAGGCTGCCGCCACAACCGTGCCGTTGTACGCCGCCAGGATCGGAGATCCCCCCGGAGCCGCCATGTCCAGGCCATTGTGGAATTTCTTGACATTTAGCGTGGGGTGCATGCGCTCACCGTACTCATCCGAGATCCGCGTGTACGAGGGCGCCGGCCATGCAAACATTCCGCCATCGTAGGTGTTCTTCTTGCCGTTAGCCGCCTCCAGCTGCTTCTGGAGCGTTTTGGCGATGTTCTCCATCTCCTTGATCTCGGCTTCCTGCGCCGCGATCTCCGCCTCGTACTCCCGCACCAGCTGCTCGCGGTTGTTGATATCGTTCTCGTATGCCTTGATGTCGGCTTCCTTCTGCGCGATCAGACTCTCCAGGGACGCCTCCTCAGCCTCGACATTGCGCCTTGCCTCCTCGAGAAGCTCCTGCTCCGACTCCAGCTGCGCCTTGCACACCTCCACATACTCTCTTGTCGCCTTAAACTCCTCCAGCATATGCCTGTCGGACGCCGAGACTTTCTCCACATAGTCCACACGGTTTATCATGTCCGCAAAAGACGCCGCGTTCAGGATCACCTCAAAATAAAAATTGTCACCGCGCTCGTACATGCTCCTGATCCGCGCCTTCATATTCGCATACTGGGCTTCCTCTCGCTCCACCGCAGCCTCAAGCTCCGCTTTCGTCTCTGTGATCTCCGTCTCCTTCTGCGTGATCATCGCCTTGATCTCCTCGATGCGGCTCTGCACCACATCCAGATTGGCGTCGAGCTGGGTGACATAAGCTGCCAGATCCTGCTTTGCCTGCTCGAGATCGCTGATCATCGATTTGACATCCGTAAGTCCCGACTGAAGTTCCTTTTTCTGGCTCTGCGCGTTCTTGATCTCCTGCTGCTTCTGCTCGATGCTCTGTTTCAGGTCTGAAACTTCATCTGCCCTGCTGATCAGAGGTTGCCTGCCGACAGACATGACTGTCACCAGCACTGTCACTGCCACCAACAGCGCCGTCCTCCTCACTGCCTTTGTATGATACTGCCTACGCCGCATAAACCCTTACCTTTCTAACTCTTTTGTAAAGCACTGCTGTTTCCAAATCATCAGACGCTGAGATGCTTCCTCACGGTAGTAAAGCTTCCGATAAATCCGATCCCCACGCCCAGTCCGATACACACCGGAATAAGGTTCGTAAACACAGACTCGACCGGCAGAAACGCCAGCAGCTGTGAGAGGGACGGAAAGCGCTTTGCAACATACATCATCGCCTCATTGTAGATAAAATATACGCCGATCAGCGGCAGAAAAGAACCGATCAATCCGATCACGATACCCTCGATCACAAACGGCGCCCTGGTAAAAAAGTCCGTCGCACCGATGTACTTCATGATCTGGATCTCCTCCTTTCTGACCGAGATGCCGATCGAGACCGTGTTGCTGATCAGAAAGATCGACACCAGGAACAGTATGAGGATGATGCCGATCGAGACATAGCCGATGATCGCGTTGACCCCGGTGAGCGCCTGCGCTGTCAGAAACGACTGGTTGACCTTTCTGACGCCCTCGACCGACTCGAGATAGGACACCAGTGCCGGCTGCCCGGACACATCACTCAGATAGATGTCAAAATGCGCGCAGTCCTCCAACGGATTTTCCGTAAAAATGCTGATATCCCCAAAGTTGTTCTCCGCGGCAAAATTCGCCCACGTCTCCTCCGCCGACACGTATTCCACGTTGCTGACCTCCGTCCTGCGCATGATCATGCCGCGGATCTCCGCCACGCGCTCATCGCTCAGCCCCTCGTCGAGCAGCGCGCTGACGCACAGTCCCTGCTCGGCGTTTCTCACCATATGCTGAAAATTCGTGAGTATCGAGTAGAAGAGCCCAAACAGAAACAGACACGCCGAGATCGTTGCCACGGATGCCAGTGTGAACCATTTGTTTTTAAATATATTGCGTATTCCCTGCCATATACAGTAAAATAATGTATTAATCCTCATCGATATAACCACCCTTTTCCTCATCACTGACAATGATGCCTTTCTTCATTGTGATAACCCGCTTCTGCATGGCATTCACGATCTCGCGGTTGTGTGTGACTACTAAGACAGTGGTCCCGTTGTTGTTTATCTTCTCCAGCAGGTTCATGATATCCCATGAATTCTTGGGATCGAGGTTTCCTGTCGGCTCATCTGCAAGCAAAATCTGCGGTTTGTTCACGAGCGCCCGCGCAAGCGCCACGCGCTGCTGTTCACCGCCCGAAAGCTGTTTGGGTCTCGCCTTATATTTTCCCGCAAGACCTACGGTCGAGAGGATCGATGGCACATTTCTGCGGATCTCCCTGCCGGGCATCTGGATGATGCGCTGCGCAAAGGCGACATTCTCATAGACATTCCTGTCCTTGAGCAGCCTGAAATCCTGGAACACGACACCAAGACTCCTTCTGAACTTCGGGATCTGGCGCCTTTTGAGCCTCACCACATCCGTGCCGTTGACGATCACGCGCCCTGAGGTGGGCAGAAGTTCCCTGAGCAGCAGCTTGATCAGGGTGGATTTGCCCGAACCGCTGTCCCCCACGATAAACACAAATTCTCCTTTATTTATATGCAGTGTGACGTCATTTAATGCCGGCACGCCCGCCGTGTACGCTTTGCTCACGTGCTCCATGATGATCGCCTTATCGCTGATGCCCGAGCCCGCACGCCTTCTCATTCCTGTAGTTTTCAAAATAATTTTTCACTCCTATATATCTGCTCTTGCGTTCTATGAAAGACGCAGCTCCGCTTTTAGTATTCAAACGATTCCATGTATTTCATGTAGCGCACCACCATCAGCGCGATCTTGAATGTGATCGCATCCTCAAATATGCGCAGGTCGAGCCCCGTACTTTTCTGGAGCTTGTCGAGCCTGTAGACGAGCGTGTTCCTGTGGATGAACAGCTGTCTCGAAGTCTCCGACACGTTCAGGGAGTTCTCGAAAAACTTGTTGATCGTAGTCAGCGTCTCCTCGTCGAAGTCATCCGGACTCTTTCCGCCGAAGATCTCCTTGATGAACATCTTGCACAGCGGGATCGGCAGCTGGTAGATCAGTCTGCCGATGCCAAGCTCGCTGTACGCGATGATATCCCGTTCGGCAAAAAAGATCTTGCCCACGTCGAGCGCCATCTTCGCCTCCTTGTAGGAGCGGCTGACCTCCTTGATCTCCTTGACATTCGTGCCGTAGGAGATGTGCACGTTCTTGATGCCCTCCTTGACAAGGCTGTCCTCGATCGCCCTCGCGTACTTGTCGATGTCGCGGTTCGTCTCATTGTCCGCGATCTCCTTGACGACGATCACATTATTCTCGTCCACTGCAGTCACAAAGTCCCTGCCGTTCTGGCCAAAATTCTCCCGGACTTTCTCAAGGATATTGGTATCTTTTCCGTTTTGGGATTCCACGATCAGCACGGCGCGTTTCACATCAGTCTGTATATGAAGCTTCTTCGAACGGCTGTATATGTCCACCAGGAGCAGATTGTCCAACAGCAGGTTCTTGATGAAATTGTCCTTGTCGAACCGCTCCTTGTACGCCACCATCAGATTCTGCAATTGAAATGCCGCCATCTTCCCCACCATGTAAGCATTCTCACCCGCATCGTTGGCGATCAGAATATACTCAAGCTGCTGGTCATCATAGATTTTAAAGAACTGGCAACCCTGGATCTCCTGGCTGTCGGCGGCTGATTTAACGAACTCAAGTACTGAATTTTCAAAGCTGTTTCCTGTCGTTTTGGTGGAGGCCACCAATTTGCCATCGATGTCAGCCACAAAAAGTTCAACCCTTGCGATCGCCTTGATCCCCTCGATGGTATTCTGCATGATCTGATTTGAAATCATATGCCACTCTCCTTCTTATACATTATCCACAAAAAATAGCCGATGCACACTATCCTTTTCATCGCATTCTGTTATCATTTTAATATATTTACACAAATAAATCTATAGCTATCAGCAATTTTTTTATGCATTTTGGAAAAGTTCTACAAAAAACATCCCTTTTCACGTGTTTATGCAAGATACACAAAAGCGCCGCTGTCCTTCAAAAAGCTTCTTTTCCTTATTATATTTTCAGACCGATCTACCGAAATACATAGTGTAGTTTTGTGTCTGTCTGAACAGGGATATGATACAGATACATAATATAAACTGCGATCAACAAAGGAGGTTGGTTATATGGATATACCGTCTCTCTCAATGAGTATGGCTCAGACAAATCTTCTGACTGATGTCGGCACTGCGATGCTGGCAAAATCGATGGAGCAGGCAGACATCATCACTGCTTCCATGACAGAGATGCTCGACGCATCCGCGATGGAACTCTCTGTCAATCCAAACGTCGGAGCAAACATCGACATCAGTATCTAGAAGACCTGAGACAGCCCTTCGGGGCTGTCTTTCGTTATGTAAGCCGGATCGCGCCGGGCTCGATGACGATCCTGCCGCCCTTTAACAGATTTCCCACCGCACGCTTGAACTCGTTCTTGCTCATATCGGTCTCGCGCCGGATCACATCCGGATCTGCCTTGTCCGTGAACGGCAGCACCCCGCCGTGGCTTTCCATGATCTCCACAAGCCGCACCGCATCTTTCTCAATCTGCAGATACGCCTTCTCGCGCACGCTCAGATCCAGTTTTCCGTCCTCCTTGACGCCGGCAACGCGCGCTGTCACGACGTCTCCCACCCTGATATCCCCGTAGAGCTCCCTCCTGGGGATCAGTGCGGAGAACCGGTCATCGACAGCGACAAAAGCGCCCATATCCTCACGGATCTCATACACGGTGCCGCGCACGGTGTCATCCTTTTCGTAGCCGCTTGCACGCTCCAGATAGCGGTACACTTTCATCGTGGCTGCAAGGCGGCTGCTCTTGTCCACGTAGAGTGCAGCCAGCACCTCATCGCCCTCCTGGACCTTGGCGGTCTGCTCCTTATACGGCAGCAGCACATCCTTCTCAAGCCCCCAGTCGAGGAACGCGCCGATCTTTGTCACCTGCGAGACCTTCAGCTTTCCCACCTCGCCCACGCTCAGCAGAGGCCTGTTGGTCGTGGCGATGATCCTGTCCCTGGAATCCTTGTACAAAAATACCTCTATGGTATCGCCGGTCCTGCTGCCCTGCGGCACCTGTTTTTTCGGGAGCAGCACCCTGTCATCCATCGACGCGTTGAGCGTCTCCCCGAGATACACCCCGAAATCCAACTCCTTCACAATCAGCAGCGACTGCTTTTTTCCTAACTCTAACATATCTGCCCTATCCTCCATCTCTCATTCTAACCTCCATGATTCCGCTCTGCGGAATCTCAAATCAATGCGGAGAATGCCCGTACTTTGGGCATTCTCTTGTGTGAGACTTAGAACTTCTTCACAAAGCAGCCTTTGCTGCGAGTGATTAGAAGTTCTTCTCACACTATACATCCTCAGCATACGCTGTCGTCCTGCCAAGCCTGCGAAAGATCAAAAACAGCTCCACGACCGCCGCGACTGCCAGCACAAACTCCGCCACAAACTGCGCGTAGGCAAGTCCATACAGCGGGAAAAAGTGATTTAAAACATACAGTGCCGGTATCTCCAGCACAATCTTCCTCATGACGGCGAAGGCAAGCGCATTCTTCCCGTAGCCGAGCGCCTGAAAAACGCCGACTGCCAGAAAGTCCATGCACAGAAACGGCAGCCCGAGACAGAACCCTCTCAGAAACCGTATGCCGTGCGCGATGATGGAAGGATTATCCATGAAGAACCGCACGACACCCGCAGCGCCCACATAGAAGAACAGCGCCGCCGCCGTGATAAATCCGATGCTGATCGCCCCTGTAAAGACGACTGCCGACCGCATCCTCCTCTGGTTCCCGCTGGCGTAATTGTAGCTCACCAGCGGCATGATCCCCTGCGACAATCCCATGCAGACATACATGGGAACCATATATATCTTCTGTGTGATCCCCATCGCCGCCACCGCGTCCGCACCGAACACGGAAGTGAAATTGTTCAGGATCGTCATGCCCGTCACGTTCAGGAGATTCTGTATCGATGCGGGGATCCCGACGCCGCACACGCCCAGCACGATCATACTTCTCAAGCAGAACTTGTCCGGACGGATGCACACATAAGTGCTCTCTCTCCTGACATACAGCAATATGAAGAAATACAGGCACGCCACACAGTTCGAAATAAACGTCGCAAGCCCTGCCCCAGCAGCGCCCATGTCCAGTCCCCACGGCAGTATGAATATCGGATCCAGCACGATATTCAGAAGGCACCCGCTCATGGTCCCGATGCTTGCATGGAACGCGGAACCCTCCGCGCGCACCATATTGCCCATGACCACATTCAGGATCGCCGGCACTGCACCGAATGTGACGGTCCACCGCATATAGTCAGCCGTCGCCCGCGTAGTGATCTCGTCCGCGCCCAACATCGCCAGCAGCGGGGATTTTCCGACGGTGCACGCCAGCGAGAACAGCGCGCCGCACACCGCCGCACAGTAAAATCCGAAAGCGGAAGTCCTGTGCACGGTGTCGTAATCCCTGCGCCCCAGCGCCCTGCTCATCATGCTGGAACATCCCACACCGAAAAGGTTGTTGACCGCATTAAATGCCAGCAGCACCGGACCTGCAAGCGTCACCGCCGCATTCTGCACCGGATCGTTCAGGATCCCCACAAAATAGGTGTCCGCCAGATTGTAGAGCACCATCACGAGCGAACTGATGATCGTAGGCACGCACAGGAGCGCCACCGCTTTGGGTATCGGCACGCTCTCAAAGATGGCTGTTCGATTATCCGCTTTTGCTTTGCTCATATCCACGTCCTTTCCGCACATTCCGGTATCGCGCTCATGTGCCCTGCGGGGCACGCTCCGACCTTCCCATGAACCACACTGCCCCTGCGCTCACCACCACCACCGCAACGGCAAACGCACCTGTCTGGCAGAACCCGGGAAGCATGGCAGCTGCAAAGGAAAGCGAATTGTAAAACAAGTGCATGAAGATGCACGGAATCACCGAACGGCTCCTGACAGCCACATATCCAAGCGCCGCCCCGATCGGGATCACATAGATCCCCTGTACCCAGTTGGCGTGGAAGATCCCAAACAGCACCGCCTGTACGATGACCACGACAGGCGTCGAGAAAAATCTCTGCAGGTTCTTTAGGATCAGCCCCCTCATGATGCACTCCTCGTTGACCGGCGCCAGTATCACCGCTGCCACCAGCGCCAGCATCTGGCTTCCACCGAGCGCCGTCTCCATCATCTCATTATAGTTTTCCATCGTCGCCGGGCTGATGATTGCGATCATCGCAGCGATCAGTATCGCCAGATAATAGAGCCCGCACGACGCTATGACGATCATCGCAAACGGCCTGAGTCTCAGCACCTTCTCCCTGAAATACCGCTTGTCCTCCTCCGTCTTTTTCCTGCCCCATATCAGCCAGTACGCAGGCACCGAAAACAATGCCGACACCAGCGTCGCCACTACCGTGAGCATGGTCATATAGCTGCTGTCTGTCATGATGTCAATCAGGGCATACTGCGCATACACCGCATCGCTGCCCGTGTTCAGCATGTATGCCGTCATCGCCGCCGCTGCCCCCACAAAACTCACCAGGATCTGCAGCAGCATGAACAGCGCCATGATCTCAGCGCTGAGCATGATCCCCTCGAGAAACTTTCTGCCTGCCCCTGCATTCTTGTCGTTCTCCATATCAAACCTCCAACTCCCCTTCACAAATCGATCCGCTTTCTATACCGTAACACGCCAGCCCGCTCCTGTCAAACCCTGTTGTGATATTTGCGGCAAATGCCGTAACAGTTTAGCCTTCGGCTTCCTGTCACAAGCATCGGGCCAACCGCTATGCTTTCTCATGAACTTCGCAGGGCTATCGATCATTTGTTTAGTATATAGTCCATCTCATGCCACTGTTCCCCGCCCCACACGGACCCGGAGATCCCCTTATCGGCAAATCCCATCTTAGTGTACATCCTGACCTTGGAATCCAGGCAGGTCAATGTGACTTTTTTCCTGCCCCGCGCCCGCTCCCTGCGCAGATACTCAGACACGATCTCCCTCGCCAGTCCCTGCCCCCGGTACCGGGGCAGCACATCGAGTCCGAGCAGCATCACGTTGCTCCCGTCCGGATCATGCAGCCCGGCATCCGTGAAAAATTCATCCCGGAACACAGGCTCATCCGTCGCGATCCCGTTCAGAAATCCGGCAAGCTTTCCTGTCACCCTGTCAACCGCCACCAAAAACAGGTCCGGCACCGCCGCGACCCGCGCCATCATCATGGGCACAGAGCACGCCTCGTTTGGCGGAAAACAGATCTGCTCGATCTCTGCCGCCTGCTCTGCCTCTTCCGGACGGATGCTGCGCAATACAAACCGCTCGTTCAGCCCCTTGTCGCACACACCGTATTCCTCATAACCTTTTTGACTGCTCATTTTCATCCACATCTCCTTCTTCTATTGTCCAAAAGCTCCGCCGCATACTGTCTGTCCTCGATCTGCCGGATCGCCTCATCCCTTTCTCCCCTCGCCATTTCAAGATCACTGACCTTAGTATACCGTTATTTTCCCGATTCAGCAACCTTTTGATCGATTCTGTGACGAACGTTTTTCTTTTTTTGTCATATTTTAAAGATAAGTTGATTCAATATAAGGAGGTGCAATATGCCTCCAAGAAATATGGCAAAGTATGATATTGCGATCTTAGGCGGCGACAGGCGGACGGCATGTATGGCACCCATTTTTGCCGAAAAAGGCTACCGTGTCCTATGTTTTCGCACTGTCAGCATCCCCTGCAGTCCCCCCATAAAAGCCAAACTGACCTTCACCGATTCCCTGCGCGAAGCCCTTGACGCCGCACCTGTGGTCATAGGCGGCATACCGTTTACGAAGTCCGGTGCCCTCTACTGTGAGGCGGAGTCCTCCGGCGCTGCCCCCGGCATCTCGGAGCTGCAGCGGGGCATCCACAAGCACCAGAAGATATTTGCGGGCGTAATACCCGAGGATTTCCGCAGAACCTGTGAGGAGCGCGAGATCAGCTGCCACGACTTTATGCTCGACGAGCCCATGACGCTGTACAACGCCGTCTCCACCGCGGAGGGAGCCATCCTGGAAGCGCTGCTGCACAAGGACACCAATCTCCACATGAGCAGCACCCTCGTGCTCGGCTACGGCAGATGCGGCAAAATCCTCGCAGACCGCCTAAAGGGGCTCCACGCCTGCGTCACCGTATGCTCCAACGATGCCAACGAGCTTGCCCTCGCAAGCGCCCTCGGATTCGAGACGCTGCACCTGTCGAAACTTTGGAAGAATATCTGCTGCTTTGAGTACATTTTCAACACCATCCCGGCGCGTGTCCTAAACCGCAGATGCCTGGAGAAAGTCTCGCCAGGCGCCATCATCATTGACATCGCCTCCAACAAATCCGGAGCCGACTATGAGGCTGCTCACAAGCTAAACACAAATATCCACTTCTGCCCAGGACTTCCCGGCAAGTACGCCGGAGAGAGCTGTGCAAACTATCTGACAGACTACGTTATCAACAGACTATAGGAGGCATGGAGCACATGGAAATCAAAGGAAAGAAAATAGGCATTGCCCTGACCGGATCCTTCTGCACCTTCGAAAAAACCTTTGCGGAGCTGCAAAAACTCGCCGACGCCGGCGCTGATATCTATCCGATCCTGTCAGACGCATCCCAGACGATCGAGAGCCGGTTCGGAAAACCTGACACCTATGTCACAAAAATAAAAGCGCTCACAGGAAGGGATCCCATCGTGTCCATACCCGGGGCAGAGCCCATCGGACCCAAAGCGTACCTCGACGTGCTCGCGATCCTCCCCTGCACCGGAAACACTGCCGCAAAGCTTGCAAACGGCATCACGGACACACCTGTCCTCATGGCGGCAAAGGCACACATGCGCAACAACAAGCCGCTCGTCATCGCCATCTCGACCAACGACGGACTCGGCATGAACCTGAAAAATATCGGGCTGTTATGCAACAGCAAAAATATCTACTTCGTCCCGTTCGGGCAGGATAACTACCAGACAAAGCCAAACTCGCTGGTCGCGCACGTCGAACTGCTGATACCGACGCTGGAAATGGCGCTGGAACACAGACAGTACCAGCCGATCCTCAAGGATTACATCGGCTGACAACATCAATATTTTGGAAAAGGAAATGAAAAATGTGTGGAATCGCAGGCTTTAGCAGCTTTCATGTAAACTATAAGGAAGAATCCGCAAGATGGTTCTCCATCCTGCAGAAAATGAATACCCGCCAGCACCACCGCGGGCCTGATGAAAACGGAGTCTATCTGTCGAGAAACTGCGGACTTTCCCACACCCGTCTGTCCATTCTGGACCTCGAATACGGAAAGCAGCCCATGGCAAGGCAGCATGGAAACCACCGCGCTGTCATCTGCTACAACGGTGAGATCTACAACATGCCCGGCCTCCGCCGAAAGCTGGAGGCGGAAGGTGTCGTTTTTGAAACAACATGCGATACGGAAGTCATCCTGATGGGGTATCTCCTTCACGGCACTTCCTACATAACAAAGCTGAACGGCATTTTTTCCTTTGCCATATACGACGAAACACTGCGGCGATTATATCTGTTCCGCGACAGACTCGGGGTGAAGCCCTTGTTCTACACCCTCTTTCGCAACACCCTCATCTTTTCCTCGGAGTTAAAGGGAATCCTGTGCTATCCCGACTTTAAGGCGCAGGCTGACCGCGACGGACTCTGTGAGATCTTCGGTCTTGGCCCTGCAAAGACCTACGGAAAGGGTGTTTTTAAAAACATAGATGAGCTGCTGCCGGGACATTACCTCGAATATAGCGGCTCCGATTTTTCCGGCAATCTCTCCACAAAGTGTTACTGGAAACTGGAGAGCTATCCACATAGAGACGACTGGCGGCACACAGTCGAGAAAACCCGATATCTGGTCACAGACGCCATCAAGATGCAGATGCTCTCCGATGTGCCCGTCTGCACTTTTCTGTCGGGCGGTGTGGACAGTAGTCTTGTCACAGCGGTATGCAGCAGCGAGCTTCAAGCGCAGGGCAGGAGGCTCGACACATACTCCTTTGACTTCAAGGACAACGACAAGAATTTCAGGGCAAACGCCTTTCAGCCCTCACAGGACAGACCGTGGGTGGATCTGATGATCGCCCACTGCCATACAAACCACCAATACCTCGAATGCGCCAACACCGACTTATACCAGTATCTGTTCGAGGCAGTCGATGCGAGGGATCTGCCGTGCATGGCTGACGTCGAGGCGTCGATGCTCTACTTCTGCAGGAGGGTCGCCGCGAACCACAAGGTGACGCTCACCGGGGAGTGCGCCGACGAGATCTTCGGCGGCTATCCGTGGTTCCACAAAAAGGAATGCTTCGACGCCGACTGTTTCCCGTGGTCGATGGATTTCTCCCCGCGCACCATGCTCTTAAAGGACAGCGTGCTCGCCGTCCTTCCCCTCAAGGAGTACGCCCACGCCGCGTACGAAAAAACCATATCGGAAGTTCCTGTGCTGGAGGGGGAGAACAGCGAGGAGAAACGCAGGCGGGAGATTTCCTATTTGAATATCAAATGGTTCATGCAGACACTGCTCGACCGCATGGACCGCACGAGCATGCACGCAGGGCTCGAGGCGCGCGTCCCGTTCGCCGACCACCGCATCGTGGAATACTTGTGGAACGTACCCTGGTCGATGAAATGCAAGGACGGCGTCGTCAAGGGACTGCTGCGCGCCGCCGCGGACGGACTGCTCCCCGGAGAGGTCCTGTACCGCAGAAAAAGCCCCTACCCAAAGACGTACGATCCCGCCTACGAAAATCTGCTGCGCACCGCGGTCGTGGAGACGCTCTCTGACACGCGCGCGCCGCTGCGGGAACTCGTCGACCTCGCCAAAGTGCTCGACTACATCAGCCAGCCCTCCGACTACGGCAGACCGTTCTACGGGCAGCTCATGGCAGGACCGCAGCTGCTCGCCTATCTGCTGCAGGTCAATTACTGGCTGGAAACGTATGCGGTGGAATTATTGATCTAAAGCTATTGGGAACACGACACTGAACCGTGTTCCCAGCCCCTCGCGGCTCACGATATCAAAATACCCCTGATGCCTGTCGATGATCCATTTCGCGATCGACAGACCAAGCCCCGTTCCGCCCGTCCTGCTGTTGCGCACGAGATCGGCGCGGTAGAAACGGTCAAAGGCGTGCACTACATCCTGCTCCGACATCCCGATCCCGCTGTCCTGGATCCCGTAATACGGCGATCCATCCTTCCATGCGCCCACGCGTATCAGGACTTCCCCGCCCTGCTTTGTGTACTTTGCCGCGTTGTCGATCAGGATCCGCGCGGACTGTTTCAGCATGTCGCAGTCTCCGTACACCCTCACATTTCCCGCTTCCTCAAAACGGTATCTATGCTTTTCATCGATCATCAGCGACTCCTCATAGACTTCCCTCATGATGCTGTTGAGCTCATGCTCCCGCATGTCGAGACTCTGGCGGTTGGAATCCCCCCTCGCCAGGAACAACAGCTGCTCCACAAGCTTCTGCATGTGGTTTGCCTCATTCTTGATCGCCTCGATCGACTCCTCGAGGATCGCCGCATCTTCCTTTCCCCACCGGTCCAGCATGTTGACATACCCCTGTATGACCGCGATCGGCGTGCGCAGCTCGTGGGAGGCATCCGACACAAACTGCGACTGCTGTTTGTAGGAAGCCCGTATGCGTTCGAGCAGTCCGTTCAGCGCAGTCTCAATGCCCTGCAGATCCTTGTCATGCATGTGGATCCCGTTTTCCATGGCATCCACTTTGAGGTTGGAGATCGCGTCCTCCAGGTTGTGGTACTTTGTCTCGTCAAACGCCATCTCGCTGAGCTGCTGCGCCCTCGCCGCGATCTGGTTCAGGGGACGCAGCTGCCTGCGCACCTGCGCCGTCCCGGAGACCGCCAGCGTGATGAGATCAAGCCCCTGAAATGCGAGCAGCACGATCCCCCCTGCGCGCAGCAGGCCGATCCATATACCGGCCGGAACCTGATACAGCATCTGACCGCCGTTATCTGTCACCGTGTACACCATGTTCCACAGATCTGTGTGAAATGAGATCTCCCTGGTATAAGAAAAGGAAAACTCTCCCGCCATCTGCAGATCCATGCCGACCACAAACACGCCTGCGAGCAGGAGGAACACGGCGATATCCATACCCGCGTACGAAAAAAACATGCGCGCCATATTGTTCAGATTGATCTTTCTGGCGATGGAAGTCACCCGCACTGTGTCAAACGGTTTGTTTTTCAGCTCGGTCGATCGTCTCTGTCCGCTGTCTTTTTTATCTGATTTTTTATCTGATTTTTTATCTGATTCTTTATCTGTTTTTTTATCTGATTTCTTGTCTGATTTTTTATCTGATTTTTTTGTCTGATCGCTATTCATTTTTTTCATATTATCAGTTCTCATCTTTGATACAATACCCCACTCCGCGCACGGTCTGAATGATCTTCACCTGGTACACGTCATCAAGCTTACTCCGAAGATACCTGACATACACATCGATGATGTTCGTCTCCCCCATGTAGTCGTAGCCGCAGACCTTCTGGAGAAGTGTGTCCCTCGATATCACGATATTTTTGTTCTCGAGCAGCACTCTGAGAAGCTCGAACTCCCTGTGCGTCAGCTCCACCTGTTTCCCGTCGTAGGAAACCTCGTACCGCTGCACATCCATGCAGAGCCTGCCGACGCCAAGCCGGCTCCTGTTCTGACCCGCCAAGCCGGCCGCGCCGCCGCGCTTCTTGAGCACCAGCCTGATGCGCGCGAGCAGCTCCTCTATGGCAAACGGTTTTGTCATGTAGTCGTCAGCCCCGCCGTCCAGCCCCGCAACCTTATCCATCACCTCGTCCCGCGCCGTCAGCATGATGACAGGAATGTCAGAATTTTTCCGAAGGCGCCGCAGCACTTCAAAACCGTTCAGCTCCGGGAGCATCACATCGAGCACCACGAGATCCGCCCTGCCGCTCTGCGCCTTCTCCAATCCTTCCCTGCCGTTTGCCGCCTTCATGACCTCATAGCCCTCATGCATGAGCTCCAGCTCGAGAAACCTTCCTATCTTTTCCTCATCCTCCACGATCAATACCGTCATCGCCATCACTTCCTCCTTCTCTGTTCCCTGTCGGCGCCCGCAGCCGCTCCAAACACCGGAAATCATGTTCGATATCCCCAATGCCGTCACAACATACACTGCCAGCCAATCCGCGGTTGTCCCCGGCCACGCAAGGAAGCAGGGGATACGCCCTCCCCTGCTCACCGCAAATCAGTCATTCTCGTCCTTCACCGCGCTGCTAAACTCGTTCCTGATGTTCTCTGCCGCATCTGCCGCGCTGTCCATCGCCTTGTTGAGGTCGAGATCAACGCTCCTGATGTCGGGTCCTGCAAACTGGTATCTCATGTTGAAGAACAGTCCGATCACCAGCAGCGGAACCACCACCCAGAATGCGCAGAGCAGAAATACTACCAGCAGAGTGATCGGGATCCGAAAGATCTCGTTGTTGTCGCGCTCCACGCAGAAACTGTTGTTGTTGCCCTTCTCCAGCAGCCTCTGGCACCAGCGCCCAAACCGTCTGAGATTGTCCGAAAAACTGGACTTGCAGTCCTTCTCATCAATGTCGATCTTCACCTTCTCTGTCTGCGTCGTGTAGCTGGAATGCTCCGGCCCGTGTACCTTGCCGCTCTGCTCCAGATAGATCATGGCATCGAGGATATCCCAGTTGCTGTTCTCCAGCGCCTGCTTTGCCTCCTCATAAGATACGTTTGCGTGCTCCCTTAATTTTTCTACCTTTTCAAAATTATCCATTTTTTCTCTCTCCTTCTTGATCGTCTAAGGAATTTTCAGAAATTACTTGTGACAAGTAATTGTCATGAGTAATTTCTGAACAGTTTCTTAGATATTGTATTGTCTGTGTCCTTCCGGTATGAAACTTCTCTGTACCTCTCAGCTGATGATAGTATCATAAACGAACAAAATTAAACTAAAATATTGAAAAGATTAAAAATAGATTAAACCTTGCTATTACAGCCATTAATAAATGATCTTCCCCCGCATTCACATTCTAACACATTTCTTTCCACAATGCACGTATGACTCCAAAATCTAATGGGAAAGCATAGTGGCCTAGATGCATCAAGCCACGGTACGTGGCTTTGACATCCGCAAAGCGGTTTTTGCATGGCTTTATGCTTGTAACAGGAAGCCGAAGGCTGAACTGTTACGGAAAAAGCCGGAGTGTGATCCGTTTGACATTTTTTCCGCCCAGTGGTAAGATGACAATAAACAATTCAATGGTCTTTGAGAGGAGTTTCACTATGTCCAAACAACAATTGATTGAAAATCTGGTTGCCACCGCTCCTGAAAATAAACTAGACATCATTCTCGCTTTTATTCAATTTGTACTGTACAACAACTGCGAAGCGAACAGCTCATTTCTAAGCGAGCCGAGCCTGTCTAAAGATTGGCTGAGAGAGGAGGAGGAGACTGCATGGCGGGATTTATAAGGGGCGATGTTGTTGTGCTTCCATTTCCATTTTCTGACTTGAGTTCATCCAAAAAACGTCCTGCCGTTATCATCTCTGCCCCCCAGGGCGATGACTATATCATGCTGCAGATTACATCTAAAAATGTCAAAGATCCTTACGCCATCCCACTATTACAATCGGATTTCTTATCAGGTTCCCTGCAACAGGACAGCAATATCCGCCCAAACAAAATATTTACGCTGGAACAAAGCCTTATTCTATATAAAGTGGGACATTTGACCGAAAGCAAACGAAAAGAATGTATTGACAAAGTGTACTCTATCCTTAACGTACACTAGAGGAGCTTTTATGAAACTATACCTCGCCCCGATGGAGGGGATCACAACCTACATCTACAGAAACGCCTACGCGCACTATTTCGGCGGCATTGACAAGTATTTTACCCCGTTCATCGCCAGCAAGAAGATGAACCGGCGCGAGCTGAACGAAATCCTGCCGGAACACAACGAAGCCATCGAGGTCGTACCGCAGATCCTCACAAACCGCGCAGACGAATTTTTGCAGATCACAAAAAGGATCGCCGAGTACGGCTACCAGACGGTAAACCTCAATCTCGGCTGTCCCTCCGGCACGGTCACTGCCAGAAAGCGCGGCGCCGGCTTCCTGAGCGTCCCTGATGAGCTGGATCACTTCTTATATGAAATCTATGACAAATCCCCGATCCGGATCTCCATCAAGACAAGGATCGGGGTGGATTCGGTCGAAGAGTGGGAACATCTGCTTGCGCTCTACCAAAAGTACCCGGTCGCCG
This sequence comes from uncultured Lachnospiraceae bacterium, assembly GCA_910585765.1. Classification (GTDB taxonomy): domain Bacteria; phylum Bacillota; class Clostridia; order Lachnospirales; family Lachnospiraceae; genus COE1. Next base: position 22,191 of record CAJUES010000042.1, read on the forward strand.
AGCTGATCATACACGCGCGCCTGCAGCGGGAGCAGTACCGGTTCACACCCCACAAGGAGGCATTCTCGGCTGCCGCCGCAGCCCTGCCGGACATCCCGCTCTGCTACAATGGGGATATCACTTCCGCAAAAAGCTATGCGCAACTCCTCGACGCTGTGCCCTCGACAGACTGCATCATGATCGGGCGCGGCATACTGCGGAATCCGGCGCTGGCCGCACAGCTGAAAAAGACCGACGCCGCAAAACTGTTCACCAGGGAAAATCTCCGAGCCTTTCACGACGAGATCTTTGCCGGTTACGCTGCCCGGATGTCCGGGGAAACACCGACACTTTTCAAGATGAAAGATCTGTGGACTTACCTGAGCGAAAGCTTTGCAGCGTCGGAGAGATATCTCAAAAAAATACGCAAGGCATCCGACTATGCCGAGTACAGGGTCGCCGTCAGCAATCTGTTCCGCGCGTGTGAACTCGCCTGACGATACCTGTACAGTTCCTTAGCCAGCCGCATGCCTGTGCCATTGCCAAAACCTTCCTGCTACTCCGCCGACGACACACAGTTGTACATCAGCATCGCAATCGTCATCGGTCCCACACCGCCGGGAACCGGCGTGATGGCGCTTGTGTGCGGCGCCACTTTCTCGAAATCGACGTCCCCGCAGAGCTTGTTGTTCTCGTCCCTGTGGATCCCGACATCGATCACGACAGCGCCCTCCTTGATATAGGAGTCATCGACAAACTTCGGCTTTCCGACTGCCGCCACGAGGATATCTGCCTGTCTCGTGATCTCCCTGAGATCCTGCGTGCGGGAATGGCAGACCGTGACTGTGCCATTCTCCCGCAGCAAGAGCAGCGCCATCGGTTTGCCCACAATATTGCTGCGGCCGATCACAACGCAGTGTTTCCCGGCGATCTCCACGCCGGAGCGCTTTAGCAGCTGGATGATGCCAAGCGGCGTGCAGGACACATACCCCTTGCTGCCCACGCAGAGCGCCCCGACATTTTTCTCGTGAAACCCGTCGACATCCTTCTCAGGCGCGATCGTCTGGATCACTTTTCCCTCATCGATCTGCCCCGGAAGCGGAAGCTGGACCAGGATCCCGTTCACCCTGTCATCCGTGTTGAGCTTCTGCACCAGATCCAGGAGCTCCTGCTCCGTGGTCTCCTCCGGAAGCTCGTATGCCAGCGACTCGATCCCGATGTAGGCGCACGCCTTTTTCTTGTTGCCGACATACACGCTGGATGCCGGATCGCTGCCCACCTGGATCACTGCCAGACAGATCTGTTTGCCCTGCTCCTTTAACGCGGCGACCTTCTCCTTTAATTCGTCTTTTATTTCCTGTGAAATTTTCTTTCCGTCTATGATCTGATACATCTCTTGCTTCTCCTTTGGTTCTATCAACCTAACCCATTTAGGCACTGTCTGTCTCACACTACTCCATGCGCTTAAAATCAGATGCCGGGTGCTTGCACCATGGACACACAAAGTCCTCCGGCAGAACATCGCCCTCATAAATATATCCGCATACGGTACAGATAAATCCCTTCTTCTTCCCGGCGTCCGCAGGTGCTGTCTTGATATTTTTCTGGTAATAGCTGTAGGTCACAGAATCGTCCTCCGACAATACCGCCCCGTCCGTCACATCCGCCAGGAACAATGTATGCGTACCGAGGTCTGTGGCGGAGACCACTTTTGCCGAAATGTACGCGTTGGTCTCCTCCGCAAGATAGATCACCCCGTTTTCTGACCGCTGATAGGTGATCGATTCCGTCTTGTCCACATTGGCACCGCTCTGGAATCCCCAGTGCTTGTACGTATCAAACTTTGACTGTTCCGTCAGGATCGACACGTTGAAGACGCCCGTCCGCTCGATCATGCCATGCGTATAATTATTTTTGTTCACTGCCACCACGATGCGGTTCGGCTCCGTTGTGACCTGTGAGACTGTGTTGACGATACACCCGTTGTCCTTATCGCCCTCCCTGGCTGTCAGCACAAACAGTCCATATGTTAAATTGAACATTGCTTTCTTGTCCATCCAAATCTCCTCCTATTTGATGTGTTCGATGTGATACCCTCCCGGAATCTCTTTGTTCCCGATACGCCGAGAGCCTATTGTGTTATTTTCTGCCGTTCGCCGCCTATGCATGACGGATATTGGTAAACTCCGAGATCTCCCGGTTCAGCGTCACCAGATCGTCCACGCACAAATCGTGTACACTGGTGTGCCCTGTCACCCTGGCAAAGCTCTTAAGCTCGGCGAGCGTCACATTGAAGTAGTTTGCCACCCGCTGTGCAGACTGATCCACTTTCAACCGCTCCCTCAGCTTTGGATCCTGCGTCGCGATCCCCACCGGGCAGTTGCCCGAGCCGCAGATCCGATACTGCTGGCATGCCGCCGCGATCAGCGCCGCACTTGCCACCGCGACAGCGTCTGCGCCCATCGCGAGCGCTTTTGCAATATCCGCGGACACGCGCAGACCGCCCGTGATCACAAGCGAGATATCCGAGTGCACCGAATCGAGATATTTTCTCGCCCGGTACAGCGCATAGACTGTCGGAACGGTCGTCGCCTCGCGCAGGAACAGCGGGCTTGAGCCGGTCGCGCCACCCCTGCCGTCAACGGTGATAAAATCCGGTTCCGCATAGACACAGTACTCCAGATCCCGCTCGATCCTGCCCGCCGCGATCTTGATGCCGATCGGTCTGCCGTCGGAGCGGCTCCTCAGCATCGCCACCATGTCCTTTAGATCCTCCTTGGTGTTTAATTCCGGGAACCTGCTCGGACTCTGCACATCCTCGCCCTGCTTTTTCCCGCGCAGCGCGGCGATCTCCGCAGTCACCTTCTCCCCGGGGAGATGACCGCCCATACCCGGCTTTGTCCCCTGTCCGATCTTGATCTCGATCGCGTCTGCCATGCGCAGGTTTTCGTCGGTCACACTATATTTATTGGGAATGTACTCAAAAATATACTTATACGAAGCTGCCCGCTCCTCGGGCAGTATGCCGCCCTCACCGCTGCACATTGCGGTCTTTGCCATCGCAGAGCCTTTCGCGAGCGCAACCTTGATCTCTTTTGAGAGTGCGCCGAAAGACATATGGGATACATAGACCGGACTTTCCAGGATCATCGGCTTTTTCGCGTGCTTTCCGATCACTGTCATCGTCGACACCGGGGCATCGTCATCCAAAGGCGGCGGATTGAGCTGCGCCCCGAGCAGCAGGATATCATCCCAGTCCGGCATTGCCATCTTTGTCCCCATCGAACCGCCGATGGTTTTCCCTGTCACTGCCATCTGGTGGATCTCCTCCATGTACCGGCAGGATCCGTCAACCCTGTAAAAGCGCTTGTCATAATCCAGATCCATGTCCGACTCCCCGGCTTTTTCCCCGGCTTCTCCCTCCGGTGCTGCGGGGATCTCTGTTTTGTCCTCCGCTGACTCCTCCCTGAACCTGGAGCCCGGCTGATGACAGACCGGGCACTCCCCGGGCGCCGCATCGCCCTCATGTACATAACCGCATACCGTGCAAACAAATTTCTTCATGCTCTTATCCTTTCTGGTATTCCACCAAAAACAACCTTCTGCACACAGCAGAACAGATGTCGTGATCATGTACATTCACTATAACACAAGTCCGGCCGCGTTGCAAATCACAAACATTTCGTTTCCGCAAAAAAACGTCGGAAATTGCACGACACAGTCAATTTCCGACATCTTCTATTCAGCCCTCTTTGCGATCACCTTGTCGATCAGTCCGAATTCCAGCGCTTCCTGCGCGGACATATAGTTGTCCCGCTCTGTCGCAAGGGCGATCTCCTCCATAGTTTTTCCTGTATTCTCTGCCAGAATACGGTCCAGCCGCTGCCTGCTCTTCTGCATGTGGTCGGACATGATCTTGATATCCGTCGCCTGTCCCTGAACGCCGTTTCCGTGGATCGCAGGCTGGTGGATCATGATCTCCGCGTTGGCAAGGGCGATGCGCTTGCCTTTCGTCCCGCCCGCGAGCAGGAACGCGCCAAAGCTCGCCGCCAGCCCGACACAGATCGTCGACACGTCGCATCTGATGTACTGCATCGTGTCGTAGATGGCAAAACCTGCAGTGACCGACCCGCCCGGGCTGTTGATGTAGAGCTGGATATCTTTCTCCGGATCTTCCCCCTCCAGATGGAGCATCTGCGCCACGACCAGGCTCGCCGATGTATCGCTGACCTCCTCCCCCAGAAAGATGATCCGGTCCGAGAGCAGCCGGGAAAAAATATCATAGCTGCGCTCCCCCCTGCTGGTCTGTTCTATCACATATGGGATCGTACTCATGCCGCCATCATGCCTCCCATCATGCTGATCCTGCACACCGCAGATGAAACGCCGCATAATTTCAGCTGTTTCGGATCAAAAATACCCCTTCTCCGGTATGTCTGCGGGGTACACTGGTACAGCCTGCCAAACGCGAGCGTAAACGCCTGCTGCGAATTATAATGCGCCTCGTAAGCGATCTCTATGATCGGCTCCCCGGTACTGACCAGCTTCTCTGCCGCCAGCGTGAGCCGCCTTCCCTGAATGTACTTGTAGACCGTACAGCCCGTCTCCTCCGCAAACGTGCGGGCGATATAGAACTTGGAATAATTCAGCGCCGCAGCGATCGTGTCCAGCGACAGATCCTCTCCCAGATGTTCCTCTATATAGGAAACAATCTTTCTGAAAACATTGTCTTCACCCATATACATACTCTCCTCCTTTCTCCATTTTCCACATTCATGAAATACCAGAACAGTTCCTGATAGCCGTCCGCTCCGGGGGACAAACGGATCAGGAGCGTAAAATCTCTGATCTCACGATATGTCTCAGTATACCATGAATCCATGAACCTGTCTGAATAGAAATTGCCCTTTTTTTAGGAGGCGTGTTTGAAGCTGACTCCGTCCTGCCAGCAGAAGACATATATGTGTTTTCCTAAGCTCATACATAGTTTAGAGTATACCATAGTGTGAGAGTCAACCCCATAACCAAAATTTTTTAAGCCGTCTTACAAATCACCTTCCCGGATCTCCGTCAACGGCTGATCTGCCTGCGGCGGAATATGATACCGACCTCGAAAGAGCGTTATATATGGGACATCAGCCGGAATATCGCAGCCTCATAGTCACGAATAAAAGATTTGCCAAACTGTATATTATTACTTACCGCTACTGTCTGATGGCTTATACTTGCCAAAATTTCCCTTGTTATGATAAAAGGTAATCAACGAATAAATACACACAATTATAATCCAAAAACCAATTCCCAGAAAAAATACAAGATTGTTGTTTGGCACAGACAAAGCAAGCAAACACTGAATAATCCCAAAAGGTATTGCCGTGTACCCGGCAAATCTATGGGTTTTTTGCCAACATAGTTTATCTTTAAGAATCCAAGGCAATTTAAACCCAATCCGGCTGCGATAAGGCATTTGCGGCAAAAAATTTCCGACTAATACCATTAAGCCCCCCACGATAAGCGCAATGCCTTTCATACAATCCATTTGCATACCGCAATACCTAGCGATCGCGGCAAAATAGAAAAGAAAAATTCCAAGTCCAAAGAAGTTAATTACAGTTAGAGTACTATCATTTCTCACTTCATTGTCGTTTTTGGAGATTTTGTGAGGAAAAAAGGCTGCAATAGCTAACGCAAACAAAATAACAAAACAAATCCCAATAAAAACCCAACGGGGAGGACTTTGCATAAACAAATGTATTTCGCTGGGAAGATATTTAAAGCATACGGCTGTCCCTATAATGAATATAATCAAGAATATCATATTCAGACTTCTATATCGTTTCATTCTCGTTTCCCTCTTTTCCTGTGGATCTATTTGTATCAAAAAACTCCAAAAATGCGCCCAAAGTTGTTTGCAATACAGACGCATTAAGGGAATAAGTGACGGACATCCCCGTCCGTTCGCTTGTCACTAACCCTGCTTCTTTCAAAATATCAAGGTGTTTTGATATGGCAGGCTTTGAAATCATAAAGTTCTCAGAAATTTCCTTGGCAGTCATATCACCATTTGCGAGCAGCTTTAGAATCTGTCGTCTGGTATCATCAGATAGCGCTTTGAATACAGTAGCCATCTAAACCAATCTCCTTTCCACATAATACTGTATTCATTTTTTCCTGTGTGCAAATTGATGGTAAATCAAATACGGAACAGGTGTAAGCAGCAGGAGAAAATACTTACTTGCATACCAGCCTGCCTCTCCGTTCACATCAAAATGGAAGGGTATCTTGTCTGGAAGGAACAATGTTGCCACAAACAATATGACAAAGGTTCCAATCAATAACGCTGCCGGGATCATTTTCTTCTTACTCATAGCTTCTTCCTCCTTTTGATTGATAGAAATATTTTGAAAGATTACTCTTGATGAGACGCAATTCCTTTACATACAAGTAAAATTATAATACATACACTGCACAATAGAAAGGTTATAATGCCTCTGGCAGCGAATCCGTTCTGAAGCATTTTTGATATCACAAAGAAATACCCTATTGAAATTGCGATACAAAGCAAAATAGACAAAACCACATTAACATTTTGCTTGATTGCTTCTGTTTCATTTGTCCATTCCAATTTGGGACGTTTCATGTCGATAAATACTCCGATCAAGTTCCACAACGCTGCAAATAGTATGCCAACGAAAGAGATTACTCCAATCTGGATAAAACCATAGTTAAAATAAACCTTGAATATTATCACACAAATTCTCACAAATTTCCAATATGTGAGATAAAAATAGAACAGATTTTCCATAGGCCGCTCTGGATTTAATCAATTCCTTTAAGACCTGAACAGCTTCTACATCCAGTCCTGTCATTGGCTCATCTAACACCCAAAGCAGGGGATCATTAACCAGAGACGCTATAATAGCTATTTTTTGCTTTGTCCCATGAGATAATTTTTTAATAGGGCTATTCAGATATTTTTCAACCTGAAACGCTTCTATCAGCGGAGTATAAATTTTACCTCTTGTTTCAGAAGGTACTTCGTACATATCCGCTATAAAATTCAAATATTCCTTTCCCAGCTTTAAGGTTGTAGTTTTCCCAACTCCGTTTTTCCCTAACAGGCCAATGATTTCTCCATCTGACACGGAAAAAGTAAGGTCAGTCAGCACAGGTACATGAGATTGATAATGAAAAGACAGACCGGACACTTCTAGCAAAGAGAACCCCCCTTCATAGCTTTTAACCTTTTGGTTAATTGGTTATTTACAATATAGCACTCGCTCTGAGAAATGTCAATACAAAAAGCATCTTCTGGCTGTGAAATAATGGCACCGCCGAAATCCAACGGGCGAAAGCTACCTATAACAAAGCTTGCCTGCCCTTTCTTCCTCAAACAGCTTGCCATGCAAGAAGCACAGAAGAACAAACGGCAAAGGACGGGAAGTCTTACTATGACAATGACGTTGTAGCGGACATATTCATCATTTTCCATCAGAGAAATGTACCTCGACCAAGTAGTTTGTTTTTTCTATCTTTCGTTGTAAGCAGGGCGGTGTCTGCCCTGTGGTGTTAGTCTGAATATTGTCGCTCATGTTCCTCCTTTTAGGCGCATTAAAAGACGCATGGTTCACAATTTACTGTTCCATGCGCCTTTACGCTGTTATTGGATTATTAAATTCTTTGCTATGCCATAACGGGTGTCGCTAACTCCTTAACTTCATCAACTGACAAACCGGAATACAAAGCAATTTTTTCTAATGATAATTCTCCGTCTTGAATCATGCGAAGTGCATTATCTATTCTAACTTCTTTTGCCTTTTCATTTCTCATATCTTCCATAATCTTACACATAGCCGCAACTCCTTTCTCGTCTTGCTTAAAATATCGTGCCCTTTTAGCAAGCGCCTCATAATTCATATCGTCGGGGTTCGTGCATGAAAAATCGTGCATTAGCTTACCGACTTCATCATTGCCCCTATATTTCCCATTAACATATATGATATGCGAACCATCGCCAAACAATTCCTTTCCCTCGTTGGTTTCCACATACCGCTGTATATGATATATGGCTTGATTTTTTCCCATAACATCATTCTCTGTAATAAAAATCACCTCATACTTCGCATACTGAAATATGATAAAAAAATAAAATCAATACTTTCATA
>CAJUES010000043.1 GCA_910585765.1 uncultured Lachnospiraceae bacterium
TGCAAATGGGTTGCTGTTTACGCCTTCATTACATAAAAATGTGTCAGAATTAGTTGGGGCGTGAACAGTAACACAGTTCGTTGCTGGAACGGAGTGAACAAAAAAGTGGCGCAGCGGCATAAGAACGTCAAGGAGGCAGGAAATGGGATTAAGGTTTTACATCGGCGCATCAGGTTCCGGCAAGAGTTATCAGCTCTACGATCATATCATCAGCGAGTCAGAAGCGAATCCCCACGTCAATTATCTGATCGTCGTTCCGGATCAGTTCACGATGCAGACACAGCTTGAGATGGTCAGGAAACATCCCAATAAAGGGATCATGAATATCGATGTGCTCAGCTTCGGCAGGCTGTCGCACCGCATCTTTGAGGAGGTGGGCGGCAACGACAAGCCGGTGCTCGACGACACCGGAAAAAGCCTGGTGCTGCGGCGTGTCGCGGCGGGCGTCGAGGATTCGCTTGGCGTCATGCGGCGCAACATCAGAAAGCCCGGCTATATCAGCGAGGTGAAATCGGCGCTGTCCGAGTTTATGCAGTACGGTCTCGGCACAAAGGATGTGGAAAAACTGTGCGCGTACGCCTCCAGGAGAAATGCGCTCGCCTACAAGCTAAAGGACCTGCACCTGCTGTATCAGGGGTTTTTGGATTTCATCAGGGAGCGGTACATCACGACGGAGGAGACGCTCGACCTGCTCAGAAAAGTGCTGTCCAGGTCGCGCATCGTGAGGGACAGCGTGATCGCCTTTGACGGGTTTACAGGCTTTACGCCGATCCAGTACAATGTCATACAGGAGCTTATGCAGCTTGCGCAGGAGGTGATCGTCACAGTGACGATGGATGTGCGGGAGGACATCTACGTGCAGGACGGGGAGCAGAAACTGTTCCATCTGAGCAAGAAGACCATACACGATCTGGAAAGGCGCTGTAGGGAGGCGGGTGTGAAACGGGAGAAGGACGTGATGATAGCGGACGAGGTGGCCAGGCGCTGCAAGGACAATCCCGGGCTGTCGCATCTTGAGCGGGAGCTGTTCCGCTATCCCTACCAGGTGTACCAGGGCAGGCAGGAGAGCATCCGTGTCTTTGAGGCGTCCAATCCCAGGGAGGAGCTCAGGCAGGTCTGCCTTGAGATTCGGAGGCTTGTGCGGGAGAGAGCGTACTGCTACCGGGATATCGCGGTGGTGACGGGGGATCTGGAGCGGTACGGATTTCTGGCGCGCGAGATGTTCAGGCGTTTTGAGATCCCCTTTTTTGTGGATCAGACGAACAAGCTGGTCTTAAATCCGTTCATTGAGTTTATACGGAGTGCGCTGCTGGTGGTGATACAGGAGTACTCGTACGAGGCGGTGTTTCATTTTCTGCGCTGCGGCATGGCAGGCGTGACGCCCGATGAGACGGACAGACTGGAGAACTACTGTCTGGCAATGGGGATCCGCGGCAAAAAGGCGTGGAACAACAAGTTCACCAGACGTCTCAGGAGACAGGAGGATGAGGCGGAAGAACTCGGGCAGCTGAACGCGGTCCGCGAGAAAGTCGTTTCGATGCTCGCGCCCCTCATGCAGCGCAAGGAGGAGAAAAAGGCGACCGGCAGAGAACTCGTGTGCTCGCTGTACGCGTTTATCGTGAATGCCTCCATCGAGGAAAAGCTGGCGGAGTATGAGCGGTACTTCACGGAGCAGGGGGATCTCGTGCGGGCAAAAGAGTACGCGCAGATCTACAGGCTCGTCATGGAGCTGCTCGAGCAGATCTGTGGTCTTCTGGGCGAGGAGGAGCTGGAGATCAGGGAGTTTGCGGATATCCTGGACGCGGGTTTTGCCGAGATCAAGGTCGGAACGATCCCGCAGAATGTGGATAAGGTGGTGATCGGTGATATCGAGCGGACGCGTCTGTGCGAGATCAAGGCGCTGTTTTTTATCGGTGTGAACGACGGCATCATACCAAAGAGCGGCGGGACAGGCGGCATCATCTCCGATATCGACAGGGAATTTCTGCAGGAGTCGGAGTATGAGCTTGCACCGACACCGAGGCAGCAGATGTATATCCAGCGGCTCTATCTGTATCTGATGATGACGAAGCCGACAGAACTCCTGTATTTGTCCTATGCGAAGGTGGACAATGAGGGGAAGAGTATCCGCCCGGCATATCTGGTCAACACCGTCACCAGGCTGTTTCCGGATATTGAGATCGGCCAGCCGCAGCTGCGTCCCATGGAGGAGCAGATCGAGTCATCGGCGGACACACTCGCCTATCTGGTCACACTGCTGCGGCGGTATGCAGCCGACGAGATCGGGGAACAGCGGCGGCTCTTCATCACGCTCTATGACACGTTTGTCAGAAATGAGCGCTATGCCCCGGTCCTGGAGCAGATGAAAAGAGCGGCTTTCTCGTATTTGTCCAACGCGGACACGAACAGGCTGCCAAGAGAGCTCGCCCATCTCCTGTACGGGCAGATCTTAAAAAACAGTATCAGCCGCCTGGAAAAGTTCGCCTCCTGCGCCTATGCCCATTTCCTGCAGTACGGGCTGAGCCTTGAGGAGCGCGGCAAGTACAGCTTCGAGAGCGTGGATATGGGAAATGTGTTTCACGCTGTGCTCGAGAACTTTGCCGACAAGATTGCCGGGGAGGGCTACACATGGTTTGATTTTCCGGCGGAAGCGGGGGAGCGGATCGTCGGGGAGTGCCTTGAGGACTACGCGGCTGCCTATGGGGAGACGATCCTGTACAGCAGTAAGCGCAACGAGTACATGATCACGAGAATGCGCCGGATCCTGAACAGGACAGTGCAGACCTTGCAGTACCAGCTCCGGAAAGGGGCGTTCACACCGGAGAATTTTGAGCTGTCGTTCCAGATGACATCCGATCTCGACGCGGTGAACATCTCGCTGTCGGAGGAGGAGCGCATGCAGCTGATCGGGCGCATTGACCGCGTGGACACCTGTCGCAGGGAGGATAAACTGTACGTCAAGATCATCGACTACAAGTCGGGGAACCGGAAGTTTGACCTTGCCGCATTGTATTACGGACTGCAGCTGCAGCTGGTCGTCTATATGAACGCCGCGATGGAAGGATTGAAAAAGAAGGAGCAGGAGCAGAAAAATGACACGCGCGTCATTCCGGCTGCGATGCTCTACTACCATGTCAGTGATCCGATGACAGAGACGGATAAGGGACAGCCGGATATCTCCGAGATCAATGCCGCGATACTTGACGAGCTGAAGATGACGGGGATGGTCAGCGATGACGAGGAAGTGATAAAACTTTTGGATAAGGATTTCGAGGCAAAGTCTTCCGTGATCCCGGTGGCGAGGAAAAAGGACGGAAGCTTTACGCAGGCGTCGTCCGTGCTGTCTTCTGAGGATTTCAAGACGGTTTCCGACTACGTGAACCACAAGATCAAAGAGCTTGGCGTCTCGATACTCGATGGCGATATCGGGCTGAACCCCTATGAGCAGAAGGGCGGGGAGGCCTGTACATACTGCGACTACAGGAGCGTGTGCGGCTTTGACAAAAAGCTGGGAGCAGGTCTGGTGAGGCACTTGGAAGACCTGGACCAGGAGTCGGCGATGGAGTGCATCCGAAAAAGCCTTGGCATTGAGAATCATGGAGAACAGGAAGGGGGAGAGCGGTGATGGCGATGCAGTTTACACCTGACCAGCAGCGCGTCATTGATACCAGAGATTGTAACATCCTTGTGTCCGCGGCGGCAGGGAGCGGCAAGACGGCGGTTCTGGTAGAGCGCATCATCCGGATGATCACGGATGAAAAGAAGCCTGTCGACATTGACCGGCTCCTGATCGTGACATTTACATCCGCGGCGGCGGCACAGATGCGGGAGCGCATCAGCAGGGCAGTGTCCCAGAAACTCGAGGAGAACCCGGAAAGTGAGCATTTACAGAAGCAGGCGTCGCTCATACACAACGCGCAGATCACCACGATCGACTCCTTCTGCCTGTTCGTGATCCGCAACAACTTTAACGAGATCGGTCTGGATCCGGCGTTTCGCGTGGCGGACGAGAGCGAGGTGAAGATGCTCGAGGCGGACGTGATGGGCAGGCTTTTGGAGCAGGCGCACACAGAGCCGACAGAGCGTTTCCTGCATTTTGTCGAGAGCTACAGCACAGGGACAAACGAGAAAAAGATCGAGGAGGCGATCCTCAGGCTGTATCACTTTTCCATGAGTTATCCGTTCCCGGAAGAGTGGCTCGCCAACAGGATGGAGGACTACAGGATCAGCGATGTCGGTGAGCTTTCCGGCAAAAAGTGGTTTCAGTGCGCACGCACTTACATCCGCACGATCCTGCAGGAGTGCGGGGACAGACTGCGCCAGGCACTGGAGATCGCGAACAGTGCGGGCGGCCCGGTGCAGTACTCGGAAAACCTTGTGGCGGATATCGGGCTGGTCGAGAGACTGCAGTGCGCGTCAGACTATGATGAACTGTATGACTTGTTCACGTACTCCTCCTTTGGCAGACTCTCCTCGAAGAAGACGGAAGGGGGGGATCCCGTTCTGAAAGATATGGTGAAGGCGATACGGGACGAGGTGAAGAAAAGTATCGCGGATCTCAAAAAGTTTCTGTTTCAGATATCGGTGGAGGACACCCTGAATGATATGGCAGCCTGTCAGGAGGCGGTGGAGGAGCTGGTGTCGCTCACGCTCTCTTTCAAAGAGATGCTTGACAAGTCCAAGCGCGACAAGAATGTGATCGACTTTTCCGATATGGAACATTTTGCGCTGCAGATATTATTGAAAAAAGATGAGGACGGCAACATAGTCCCGGGAAACACGGCGCTGGAACTGCAGGACTATTTCGAGGAGATCATGATCGATGAATACCAGGATTCGAACGAAGTGCAGGAGCTGCTGCTCAAGTGCATATCCGGCGAGGACAAGGGGCGGTTCAACCGGTTTATGGTGGGCGATGTCAAGCAGAGCATCTACAAATTCCGCCTTGCAAGACCGGAGATCTTTATGGAAAAATATGACACCTATGTCATAAATGACGACGCTGCCCGAAACGTCAGGATAGACCTGAGCATGAATTTCAGGAGCCGCAGGGAAGTGACGGATGCCACGAACTTCATGTGCAGCCAGCTGATGACGGCGAAGGTTGGAAATGTTGAGTACGACGACAGGGCGGCGCTGTATGTGGGGGCATCTTATCCGGAACCGGATGGGAAGGGAGAGGACGATATTTACCGGACAGAGCTTTTGATCGCAACGCCCGATTCCCTCCCGGTACAGCGCGCGGCGGAAAATGAGGAGGCTTCCCACGCCGGGACGCCAAAGTATTCCGAGAAGGAGATCGAGGCGGTGATGGTGGCGGAGCGCATCCGGCAGATGGTGGGCAGCTTTCCGGTTACAGACGCGGAGACGGGAGCGATCAGACCCGCAAGATACTCGGATATCGTGCTCCTCTTCCGGGCGACTGCAGGCTGGGACGAGGATTTCAGGCGGATCCTGTCCGAGCGGGGGATTCCGGTGCATGTCACCAGCAGGACAGGGTATTTCGAGACGCTCGAAATCCAGGGGATCGTGAACTTCCTGCGCGTGCTTGACAATCCGCTGCAGGATGTGCCTCTGTTTGGCGTGCTGAAACTGCCGTATTTTGACTTTTCGGAGACGGAGATCACGGAGATCAGATGTTTTGCGAGGGACTTTGCCGAGAGGCAGGCGCAGGAGAAGAAGGAAAAAAAGAAGTTGTTTCTGTATGAACAGGTAAAACTGTATTATAACACGGTCTGCTGCATGGAGCCGTCCGACAATGCGGGGGAGACCAGGACAGACCACAGCAAGACGGAAAGTGCGCCGAGAGATTGCGGGGTGCTCTGCACAAAGCTGGAACGGTTTCTGACGACGATCACAAAATACCGCCGGAAGGTTGCGTATATCCCGATCAAGGAACTGCTGCACCAGCTGATCGCAGAGACGTCGTACGATGCCTGTGTGGGATCCATGCCGGGGGGCGACCAGCGGATCGCCAACATCGAACTGCTGCTCGAGAAGGCAGGCGCATTCCAGAATACCAGCTTTTACGGGCTGTTCCACTTTATCCGGTATCTGGAAACCATACAGGAGCAGGAAGTCGATTTCGGGGAGGCGAACATCCTCGACGAGAACGCGGATGTTGTGCGCATCATGACGATCCACAAGAGCAAGGGGCTGGAATTTCCGATCTGCTTTGTCTGCGGGCTGTCCAAACAGTTCAACCAGATGGATATGCGGCAGAGCATACTCATGGACGTGGAGCTTGGCATCGGCGTGGATTATATAGATCCAGATCTTCGTCTGAAACGAAAAACCATGCGCAAGAATGTGGTGGCGCAGCGCATGAAGGAGGACACGCGCGGCGAGGATCTGCGCGTGCTCTATGTGGCGCTCACAAGGGCGAAGGAAAAGCTGATCCTCACGGGATATGTCAGCGACATTGACAGGAAACTCGCCGGCAATATCTATCTGACGATGGAATCCTCGAAAAAGCTGCCCTACTCTGTGATGATGGGCGCGTCCTCCTACATGGATATGATACTGGCTGCGATGATACGTCACGCCGGTATGCAGGCGCTGCTGGAGGAGAGGGGATTTGACCACACGATACACCAGCTGCCATATATGGACGTCCCGATCGGGATCGAACTGTACCAGGAGGCGGAAAACCTGGCAGAAAAGCTGAAAATGCAGGTGAAGGAGCAGGGCAGGGCAGTTGTCCTGGAGAAGGAACTTGACAGGATCGCGTTGTCCCGGGATCATGCGGATCAGGAGGCACAGAGGTCAGATACCGGGGCAGGAGGAGCGGGGATCCCCGCACTGCACTTTCTATATCCTCATAAAGATCTGGAGGGTCTGACGGTAAAGACGACGGTGTCGGAGCTCAAAAAGGCGTCCTACGAGGAGGCGTTTGCGGAGTCCGGGGAATTGATCATGATGCCAAAGGAGCACTATATACCTGCTTTTGCTGCCGAATTGCAGGCAAATATGACAGATGTGTCAGAAAATGCGGCGGTCGGGCATCTTGCGAGAGCGCAGTCGGGGATCCAGTACGGCACGGCGGTCCACAAGGTTATGGAGCTGCTGTCCTTCTCCGAAAAGCTCCGCGTCGAAAAAGCGGACGGTGCGGGGCATGCAGATGAGGAGCGGACCAGAAAGCGTCTGTATGCGGTACTGAAAAGCGAGCAGGAGCAGTGGCTTGCGGAGGGAAATGCGACCAGGGAGGAGCTTGCGTGTGTCAGCATGAACAAAATGATATGCTTTTTCCAGTCCGGCCTGTCACAGCGGATGATCGCGGCAAACCAGAGAAAGGAACTCTTTAAGGAGCAGCCTTTTGTGCTCGGGATCAGAGCGGATCAGTTAAAGCCGAGTTTTCCACCGACGGAGACGGTGCTGATCCAGGGGGTCATCGATGTGTTTTTTTATGAGAAGGATGAGATTGTGCTTGCAGATTACAAGACGGATAAGGTAAGCTGCAGGGAGGAACTGATCAGACGATATCGGACACAGCTGGACTATTACCGGATGGCACTCGAACAGATCACGGGGAAAAAGGTGAAGGAGCGGTATCTGTATTCGTTTTATCTGCAGGAGGAGATCAGAATCTGACCTGAGTACTGCATGGAAAAGTGAAATGGGTTGAACGCCGGTTGTTTGACGGCGTGGAATAGATAGGAGGAAGTATGTTTCAGTACATTTTATTTGATTTGGACGGCACACTGACAGACCCCAAGATCGGGATCACGAGCTCGGTGCAGTACGCGCTGCGGGCGCTCGGCATCGAGGAGCCCTCGCTCGACAAGCTGGAGCCTTTCATCGGGCCGCCGCTGGCAGACAGTTTCCGGGAATTTTACGGTCTGGATGAGGAGCAGACCGCGGCGGCGGTCGAAAAGTACCGCGAGCGGTTTAAAGATCAGGGAATCTACGAAAATGAGATCTACCCGGGGATTGCAGAAATGCTTGCGGCGCTGAAAGCGGGCGGGAAGACGCTCGCGATCGCGTCGAGCAAGCCGACGCCGTTTGTGGAGCGGATTCTTGACTATTTTGAGATCAGGACGTATTTTGATCACATCGCGGGAAGCAATCTGGACGGAACGCACAGCAGGAAGGAAGAGGTCGTCGCGGAGGCATTGCGGCGGATGCTCCCGGCAACCATGACGCCCGATGAAAAAAGGACGGCAGTGGTGATGGTCGGCGACCGCAGATTTGATATCGAGGGTGCCAAAGAACACGGGATCACTTCGGTCGGGGTGTCCTTCGGCTACGCGCCGGATGGAGAGCTGGAACAGGCGGGGGCGGATCATATCGTCGACACGGTGGAGGCGCTGGAAAAACTGTTGATGCGGACAGGAGACTGACAGATGTCAGCGCGGGCAGGAAAGCAGTGGTCGTCTGCCTGCGTTTGAGTTGACAAATCGGAAATGACAAATTAGGATAGGAATGGATAGGAAAGGCGGAGACAGATTGGGTGGATTAAAGGACAGGACAAAAAGCACAAGGCGGCAGGCAAAGATCACTCCGAAGCGGACGACGCTTCTGCAGAAGCTGGCATATATCGCAAGACCGTTTGTCCTCTATATGCTGGTGAAGACGGCGGCGATGTTCGTTCTGGCGATCGCAGTCCCGGCGCTTCCCATAGCGGGGATCACGGTGTGGGTGGAGGAACATGCGCGCCAGCTCAGTGCAGCCGTGAACGGTGCGGCAAGCCTGATCGCGGTGAGTTTTCTGCTCAAAGATTTTCTGATCGAAGTGAGCACGGACGGGGAGATCGACATCGACCAAAGCGCTCCGGTGCAGCTTGTGAGTTTTGTGAAAACAGGATTTTTGGGGGAGAGGACGGCGCGGAAGGCTGCGGGACTGGCACTGTGCGTGCTGCTTGGCATCACTGCGGCGCTGGCGCTGAACATAGGGATCGAGCTATTGTCGCAAGCGATGTCGGCGGCTGGCAATCCGGTGCTTGATTCCGAAAAATATGAGACCGTGGAGACGATCCAGTACTCCGTGCCGATATGGCTTGGGATCGTGTTGTACGGAATCGTTTCTCCCACAGTGGAGGAGATGGTATTTCGCGGCGTGATCTACAATCGGATCAAAAAGTTTTACAGCGTGCCCAGGGCAGTCGTGGCTTCCGCACTCTTGTTTGGGATCTTTCACGGGAACCTGCCGCAGTTTCTCTACGGGACGGCGATGGGGATCCTCATGGCGCTCTGTTATGAGTGTTCCGGCTGTTTTGCGGCGCCTGTGCTGATGCATATGGCAGTCAACAGTTTCGTGTTCCTGATGTCACAGTCCGTGGCATGGGGAGTGCTGGTAACGCCGGTGTGGGGAGCGCTGTTTACAGTGCTGTCGGCGGGCGTGTTCTGGGCATATCGAAAAAATTGCCGCAGGGATCATTAAACGGAGTATGCCGCAGGTGCCAGGTCGTATCGTATCGCCTGTCACTTGCGGCATACATTTTTTTCGCGTTATCGCGCCATCAGGTCGATGATCTCAGCGATATACATCGTGTGCATATCCCCGTCTGTGTACCATTTTGCGATTTCCGGCGACTGGAAAGAATCTTTTGTCAGTTTTGTGGCGGAGAGCTTGTGGCACAGCAGAATGAAACTGCCCTCGTCGATGAACGGAATAGCGAGCTTGTAATTCCAGGTGAGACCGGCGTTGGCAACCTTGTCGGTGTCGCGTCCGGAGTGGGAACCGCAGTAGTTGAGAGCCTCCCTGTATTCCTTTCCCATAAAGGAAATGGAGAAGAACTCCTGGGCATCAATGATTTCCTTGGTGTACCGCGAGTCGCGGATGAAGATGAAGGCGACATTCTTTCCCCAGAGAACGCCGACGCCGCCCCAGCTGACGGTCATGGTGTTTGCCTTCTTTTTGGATCCGGCTGATACGAGCGCCCAGTCTTTTCCGAACGATTCGAAAGGATTGAACTCCAGGGTATCAACAGGAATTGGTTGAAATACATGCATGATACATTCTCCTTTTACAGTGTATTTATTTAGGAACAGCAGATAAGGAACTGTTCCTATTTATAACATTAGTATACTATTGCGGAGTAGAATTGACAATAAATTTTATTGTCCTTTATCAAGTTGTTGTTTTTTGAAGGTTACTGTTCACTCGCCCGTTAAAGCAGTAAAACACATGCGCAGTTCCACACATCTATCGGGATTTCACCAGCAGGCAAATGCTCTATAACATCTTCACTTCCGGCGGCAATCGCCGTATCATCATACCAGCAAACTGAAAAGTCTCTGATCATGATGATCAAGCAGAACAATCCAAAATAAATTTGAGTGTCTGCGTTGAGTTTTTATTTGTATATTTTTAATCTAGATTCGCACAGAGCTATGATATAATCAAGGAGATTCGTTCCATAAATCCTGATGCAACGCAAATTTTCGTAACTGCAACGGTTAGTTGACACCAATTAAATAGCTGTTGGTGGTATGCAACTAGCGAATTAACTTATTATGTCCACAAGGAGGTAATGAACATGGACATAATGGAAAATATACAAACGGAGGTGATGAACATGGATATATCCGAAAGGCTTCAAGAGCTGCGTAAAAAAGAAGGCTATTCACAGGAGCAAGTTGCCGAGATGCTAGGACTTTCCAGGCAGGCAATTTCTAAATGGGAAAGCGGACAGGGAAAGCCGGAAATTGACAATCTCATTAAATTAACAGAAATTTACCATGTAAGTGCAGATTATATTCTGTTAGGCACTGAAAAAGTATCAGTTCCAGTGCCAGAAAAGAAGGAATTGAGCCACGAATACAAAACAGCAATAGGTATAATTGCTATAATAGCGGCAACAGCAACAGTTACAGTGCTATTTATTACTGCGTTAGGCTTACTTTCGCGATTAGGGATTTAGGAGGGAAAATTATGGAGCGAACAGGAAGGACTTCAAAGTTGTTTCTCATTATTCTTTTGTTGAGCATGACCGCTATGACAATGAGTGGTTGTGTCTATGTTAATAACAGGGATTGGGACGATATGACCCCCGAGGAACAGGAAGAAGTGCGGCAAAATTTTGAGGAGGAACGCAAAGAACTGGAAGAAGATTTTCCGAATGATCGTGCGGCGGGTAGATTTACATCATATATCCTTGATAAGGTTGAAGAAGGTATTGATGATTAAGTGGTTCTAACGAATCAGAAAAACTGAATATTGTTTGCTTTTTGGCAGCGATTATCTTAACAGACAATCAGCTGCCTTTTTTTTCAGCAACCACCAAGCATGGCAAAAATGAATTGCAGACATTGGAACAGGCAAAACAGCATGCAATTAATGAGCAGAAAAGGCGGAAATTTAATGGACAGTTGATAGAAATATGCTTCTGATCGTGGTAGTCTGAAATAGAAATGCAAATTGGTATTGACAAAGCGAAGCGAGGGATATTTCCTAAACCAGCCCAGGACTCCGCACTGCGCTGCGAAGTCCGTGAGAAAGCATAGTGGTTGAGATGCATCAGGCCAGCCGCGAAGCGGTTTTTGCATGACTTGATGCCTGTAACAGGAAGCCGAAGGCTGAACTGTTACAGATTTTGATAGAGATACAGGAGAATTTATAGCTTTTTTGAACAAACTATGCTAGAATAAATCTGTACACTTTATAACATATGAACAAAAAGGGGGGACAGGTTTATGAAAAGCAAAAAGAATATCAGTTTAAAAAGGGTATTTCTTCGCAATCTGCTGGTTGGAATGCTACTGCCGTTTGTCATCATACTGATGGTGATCGCGCTGCAGGTATTTACGGGAGTCCAAAAAGATAAAGAGGATACTTATCTGACAATGGCGCAGATGCTTGCCGACAATATCCACGAGTCGGTGCAGAAATATGTCGCGGTGGTGGAGACTGCGGCATATAATGAAGATGTGACCGGCATGGATGCCGACAGGGCGGAGGCTTATCTGAATCAGATCATCACAGACAGCGGCAATGTGTGGTCGCATTTTCTGATCACAGACAGCGATGGGATCGAGATCGCGCACACAGACGGTGCCGAGCATCACGGGACATCCATCGCCGACCGCGAGTATTATCTGTCTCCATGGAAAAACAGCGAGACCGTCGTCTGCGAGCCAATGTTCTCGAAGAGCACGGGAAGGAGGATCCTGGCGATCGGGACACCTGTCATGCAGAATGGACAGAAAACCGGTGTGCTGGTGGGATTTGTCCGTCTGGAATACATATCGGAAATGCTCGATGACTATTCCATCACACCCAGCAATTATGTGTTTATGCTGAACTCCGATGGAATGCTGGCGGCGCATCCCGACAGGGATATCGTGCTGCTGCAGAACTGGCTGACTGGGGAATGTGACCCGTCTGTCTCATCGGACAAAATAGACACAATGACTGAGAACCTCAAAACGACAGCAGCCAATATGACGAAGGGAACTGGCGGGATCGTGTCGGGATATGATTATATATATGCGTATGAACCGGTGGGGGTCGGCGGAATGTCAGTCTGTGTGGCGGCGCCGTTCGACGAGGCGTGCGGGATCATCAGGACCCTGTTTGTCATGCTGTGCTGTGCGCTGGTGATCGCGGTCGCGATCGGAATCTTCATAGCGGTCATTATGGCAAACGGTATCGCGGTGCCGTTTGCGTGGATCGTAAAACAGACGCAGGCGTTGTCGCGCGGTGAGACGAAACTGATCGACCAAAGATCCGGCGGCTATACTGCGACAAAGGAAATGGCAGAGCTGAGGGAGGCGGTCGCATTTCTGGCAGATACACTTGAGATCATGCTGTCCAAGATGGACACGGAGTCACAGAATCTGCTGAAAACGGTTGACTCGATCACAGTCAGTGTCAGCGACTCGAACGGAAATGCGAACGATACGTCCGCGACAATGGAGGAGCTGGCAGCCAGCATGGAGGAAGTGTCGGTAACGACGGACAATATCAATCAGCTCACGGAGGCGACGGCGCAGACAGTCATGGAGATCGCGGACAAGTCCGTGAGCAGCGCCGCTTTCGCGAAAGAGTCCAGCATAAGGGCATACGAGAGTGAGAAGACGGCGTCTGAGGGCAGGAGATCCACGAATTCCATGGTGGATGGGATCCGCTCTGCAATGAAGGAATCCATCGAGAACAGCAAGCAGGTGGATCGGATCGCAAATCTCACGGAGGATATCCTGGGGATTGCGAGCCAGACGAATCTCCTGGCGCTCAATGCGTCGATCGAGGCGGCGAGAGCCGGGGAAGTGGGCAAGGGATTTGCTGTTGTGGCGGAGGAGATCCGCATCCTGGCAGGGCGTTCCAGGACGATCGCCAATGACATTCAGGAGATCAGTCTGAATGTCATCAAAGCTGTGGGACGCCTCTCATCGGACGCAGGAGCGATGCTGGAGTTTGTGGACGCGACGGTTCTGAAGGACTACGACCAGTTTGTGGAAATAGCGAGGTATTACAAGAAGGATCTGGATTATCTCGAGAAAATCCTTGACACATTTGCAGTGCAGGCAGAGGAAGTGAAAGGGAACACGGCAGACTTAAAGGAGGGGATGGGAGGTATCGCGACGGCGGTTGAGGAGAGTGCGCGGGGGATCGTCATGGCTGCGGACGCGGCATCCGAGCTGGTGGACAACCTTGCCTCGATACAGGCGGAGATGACGGACAATCATCGCATTGCCAATGAGCTGAGGCAGGAAGTGAACAAATTCCGCTGAGATGATGTCTGAGCAGCTTAGGTTCGATACAAAACGTGTTACATCAATTTTTTTTCATAAATGAGCGGCAAAAGGTTTACAAAACAGAAAAAATCTCATATAATGTGAAAAGTACAGGATAATATTGGAACTTAGAGCAACCAAAGGCGGTTAACAGCTGTTTTTTGGTTACTTTTTTATGCGCAGCCCCGTGCAGAGGAACTAAGCCGCAAGGCGGCGCACGGGGCGCGCGGCGAGTAGAGGAGAAGAAAGATGTTTGATGCAAAGATGAATGTCCCCCAGGCACCGCTTTACAGGGCGGAATTTGAACACGACAACTGCGGGATCGGTGCGGTTGTCAATATCAAGGGCACAAAGACGCGCGGAACCGTCGAGAATGCCCTGAGGATTGTGGAGAACCTCGAACACAGAGCCGGCAAGGACGCGGAGGGAAAGACGGGCGACGGTGTCGGCATCCTGGTCCAGATCTGCCATGACTTTTTTGTCAAGGTGACAAAGCCGCTCGGGATCGAGCTGGGCGGTGAGCGGGAGTACGGTGTCGGCATGTTCTTCTTTCCGCAGGATGAGCTCAAGAGGAACCAGGCGAAAAAGATGTTTGAGATCATTGTCGAGAAGGAAGGGCTTGTGTTCTTAGGATGGCGCGAGGTGCCGTGCGTGCCGGCGGTGCTGGGGCACAAGGCGGTGGAGTGCATGCCCAATATCATGCAGGCGTTTGTGAGGAAGCCGGCAAATGTGGAGCGGGGGCTTGCCTTTGACAGAAAGCTGTATATCGCAAGGCGTGTGTTTGAGCAGAGCTCCGACAATACGTACGTCGTGTCGCTCAGCAGCAGGACGATCGTGTACAAGGGCATGTTCCTCGTCACGCAGCTGCGGACATTTTTCAGGGATCTGCAGAGCAGTGACTATGTGTCAGCCATCGCGATCGTGCACTCCCGTTTCTCCACCAACACAAACCCGAGCTGGGAGCGGGCGCACCCGAACCGCTTTATCGTACATAACGGCGAGATCAACACGATCCGCGGCAACGTCGACAAGATGCTCGCGCGCGAGGAAAATATGGAGTCTGAATTTTTGAGTCACGAGTTTCACAAGATACTGCCAGTGGTCAACGCGCAGGGTTCCGACTCGGCGATGCTCGACAACACGCTGGAATTTCTGGTGATGAGCGGCATGGAGCTTCCGCTCGCGGTCATGATCACGATACCGGAGCCGTGGGCGAACAACAAGACGATGTCGCAGTCCAAGAAAGATTTTTATCAGTATTACGCGACGATGATGGAGCCGTGGGACGGTCCGGCATCCATTCTCTTCTCGGACGGCGATATCATGGGAGCTGTGCTCGACAGAAACGGACTCAGACCGTCGCGCTATTACATCACGTCCGATGACCAGCTGATCCTGTCGTCGGAGGTCGGCGTGCTCCCGGTCGACGCGTCAAAGATCGTGAAAAAAGACAGACTCCGCCCCGGAAAAATGCTCCTGGTGGACACGGTAAAAGGTGAGGTGGTCGATGACGACACGCTGAAAGAAAAATATGCAAAGAGCCACCCATACGGGGCGTGGCTCGACTCCAACCTTGTCACCCTGAGCGAGTTGAAGATACCGAACGTGCGGGTGCCGGCATTCTCCGACGAGGAGCGACAGCGCATGCAGAAGGCGTTTGGCTATACTTACGATGAACTCCAGACCAGTATCCTGCCGATGGCGAGGAATGGCGGGGAGAGCATCGGCGCGATGGGTGTCGACACGCCGATCCCGGTGCTGTCGAAGACACACCACCAGCTGTCGCACTATTTCAAACAGCAGTTTGCACAGGTGACAAATCCGCCGATCGACGCGATCCGCGAGGAGGTTGTCACCTCGACGACCGTGTATATCGGAAAGGACGGAAACCTTCTGCACGACACGGAGAAGAACTGCAATGTGCTGAAAGTCAACAATCCGATCCTCACGATAACGGACCTGTTAAAGATCAAGAATATGAAGCGCGAGGGCTTCAAAGTCGAGGTCATTCCGATCATTTATTACAAGAACACCAGCCTCGAGCGCGCGATCGACCGCCTGTATGTGGAGGCGGACCGCGCCTACCGCGAGGGCGTGAACATCATGATACTCTCGGACCGCGGCGTGGATGAGAACCATGTGGCGATCCCCTCGCTGCTCGCCGTGTCGGCGATGCAGAAGCATCTGATCCGCACGAAGAAGAGAACGAGCGTGGCGCTCATCATCGAGTCCGCGGAGCCGAGGGAGGTGCACGACTTTGCGGCGCTCATCGGCTATGGCGCCTGCGCGGTGAACCCCTATCTGGCGCAGGAATCCATCAAGGAGCTGATCGACAACAACATGCTCGACAAGGATTACCATGCGGCGGTGGACGACTACAACGGCGCGGTACTGCACGGTATTGTTAAAATTGCGTCAAAGATGGGGATCTCTACGATCCAGTCGTACCAGGGTTCCCAGATCTTTGAGGCGATCGGGATCGACGCCGGCGTGGTCGACCGATATTTTACCAATACGGTCTGCAGGGTGGGCGGCATCACACTGCAGGACATCGCAAAGGAAGTGGACGATCTGCATTCTCTGGCGTTTGATCCGCTGGGACTTGCGACGGACTTGACGCTCGACAGCCCGGGACAGCACAAGTCGAGAGGCGGTGCGGAGGAGCATCTGTACAATCCCGCCACGATCCACATGCTGCAGCAGTCCACCCAGAGGGGGGACTACGAGATGTTCAGGCAGTACACAGGCATGATCGACGATGAGAACAGTGTCCGCAATATCCGGGGACTGTTGGACTTCAACTATCCCAGGAAAAGTATTCCGATCGACGAGGTTGAGCGTGTGGACAGCATCGTCACCCGTTTCAAGACAGGCGCGATGTCCTACGGTTCGATCTCGAAGGAAGCGCACGAGACGCTTGCGATCGCGATGAACCGGCTCCACGGAAAGTCCAACTCCGGCGAGGGTGGCGAGGATCTCGACCGCATGACGACAGGAGCGGACGGGCTCGACCGCTGCTCGGCGATCAAGCAGGTGGCGAGCGGGCGGTTCGGTGTCACCAGCAAGTATCTGGTGAGCGCAAAGGAGATCCAGATCAAGATGGCGCAGGGTGCAAAGCCCGGCGAGGGCGGACATCTGCCTGCCGGGAAGGTCTACCCGTGGGTGGCAAAGACGAGGCATTCCACACCCGGCGTCGGTCTGATCTCACCGCCGCCCCACCACGATATCTATTCGATCGAGGATCTGGCGCAGCTGATCTACGATCTGAAAAATTCAAACAAAGATGCCAGGATCAGCGTCAAGCTCGTCTCCGAGGCGGGCGTCGGCACGGTCGCGGCGGGGGTTGCCAAGGCGGGGGCGCAGGTTGTGCTGATCTCCGGCTACGACGGCGGCACGGGTGCAGCGCCGAAGAGCTCGATCCACAACGCCGGGCTCCCGTGGGAGCTGGGACTCGCGGAGACGCACCAGACATTGATCCAGAACGGGCTGCGAAACAAAGTGCGCATCGAGACGGACGGCAAGCTGATGACAGGGCGGGACGTCGCCATCGCGGCGATCCTCGGCGCGGAGGAGTTTGGCTTTGCGACGGCGCCGCTCGTGACGATGGGCTGCGTGATGATGCGCGTATGCAACCTCGACACATGTCCGGTGGGCATTGCGACACAGAACCCGGAGCTCAGGAAGCGCTTTAGGGGCAAACCGGAATACGTCATGAATTTCATGCGGTTCATCGCGCAGGAGCTCCGCGAGTACATGGCAAGGCTCGGTGTGCGGACAGTCGACGAGCTGGTCGGACGCACGGATCTGCTAAAGATGCGGGACGAACTGCCCAGAGGAACCGTGAAGCTCGATCTGAGCCTGATCCTGAACAATCCGTATCAGACAGAAAAGGCGGTGTTCGATCCCAGACAGGTATATGATTTTGAACTGGAAAAGACGCTGGATGAGAAAGTGCTGTTAAGACAGCTCGGCGGCGCGCTGGAAGCAGGCAAGGAGCATAAGGCTCCCAGGAAGAAGAGCATCGCGGTGGACGTCACCAACACGGACCGCTCGTTTGGCACGATCTTCGGATCCGAGATCACGAAACGGTATCACGACACACTCGGGGAGGACACGTTCCATGTGCGCTGCAACGGCGCCGGCGGACAGAGTTTTGGCGCTTTTATACCAAACGGTCTCACGCTGGAACTTGCCGGCGACTCCAACGATTATTTTGGCAAGGGCTTATCCGGCGGCAAGCTGATCGTGTACCCGCCGGAGGGCAGCCGCTTCAAGCCGGATGAGAACATCATCGTGGGCAACGTGGCACTGTACGGCGCCACGAGCGGCAAGGCGTTCATAGGCGGTGTGGCGGGCGAGCGCTTCTGCGTCAGAAATTCAGGCGCGTCGGCTGTTGTCGAGGGCGTTGGCGACCACGGCTGCGAGTACATGACAGGCGGGCGCGTCGTCGTGCTCGGCGGCACAGGCAAGAACTTTGCAGCCGGCATGAGCGGCGGGATCGCGTATGTGCTCGACGAGGAGAATGATCTGTACATGAGAGTGAACAAGGAAATGATCTCCATGAGCGAGATCACGAATAAATACGACGTGATCGAGTTGAAGGAGATGATCGAAGAGCATGTGGCGTGCACCCACTCCGAGAAGGGCAGGAAGATTCTGGATCATTTCGGTGCATATCTGCCGAAGTTCAAGAAGATCATACCGTATGATTACGAGCGCATGTTAAAGACGATCGTTCAGATGGAGGAGAAGGGACTCAGCGCGGAGCAGGCGCAGATCGAGGCATTTTACGCGAACACGCATAAATGATGCGGAAGGAGTTTCACCTGGGAAGAATGTCAGCAAAAGCTGACGGGTGCCCGGCGCGCAAGTAGTGGAGAAGGTCATTCCCCTACTTGATTATCGAGATGTTATATATAGAAAAAAGGGAGATAGAAGATGGGAAAACCAACAGGATTCATAGAGTATGAGAGAAAAACCTCGGCAGCGCAGACGCCGGAGGAGCGGGTAAGGCATTTTAATGAATTCCATGAGCATCTTCCGACGGAGGAGCAGCAGAAACAGGGCGCCCGGTGCATGGAGTGCGGCGTGCCGTTCTGCCAGTCGGGAATGACGATCGCGGGCATGACCTCCGGCTGTCCGCTGCACAATCTGGTGCCGGAGTGGAATGACCTGGTGTACACGGGCAACTGGGAGCGCGCCTACAACAGACTGAAAAAAACGAACAACTTCCCGGAGTTCACTTCCAGGGTGTGTCCGGCACTCTGCGAGAACGCCTGCACCTGCGGGCTGAACGGTGACGCGGTGGCGACGAAGGAGAACGAGTATGCGATTATCGAGAATGCGTACAGGACAGGGCTTGCGGACGCGAGACCGCCCAAGGTGCGCACGAACAAGACCGTCGCGGTGGTCGGGAGCGGACCTGCCGGGCTTGCCGTGGCGGACCAGCTGAACAAGCGGGGGCACAACGTCACCGTGTTTGAGCGCAGTGACCGCCTCGGCGGACTTCTGATGTACGGGATTCCGAACATGAAGCTCGAGAAGCACATCATCGACCGCAAGATCAGGATCATGGAGGAAGAAGGTGTGAAATTTTTCACAAACACCGATATCGGCATAGATGTCAAATCGAAGAAGCTCGTGGAGGGTTTTGACCGGATCGTGTTCGCGTGCGGCGCCTCCAATCCGAGGGACATCAATGCGCCGGGAAGGGATGCAAAGGGGATTTATTTCGCAGTGGATTTTCTGAAAGGCGTGACAAAGAGCCTGCTCGATTCCGATCTTGCGGACAACGCCTATGTGTCCGCAAAGGGAAAAGATGTGGTGATCATCGGCGGCGGCGACACCGGAAACGACTGCGTGGGAACTTCGATCCGGCTCGGCGCGAAGTCCGTGACACAGATTGAGATGATGCCCAAAGCGCCGGACACCAGGGCGGAGAACAATCCATGGCCGGAGTGGCCGAAGATCTGCAAGACCGATTACGGCCAGGAGGAGGCGATTGCGCTGTTTGGGCACGATCCGCGCATCTATGAGTCCACGGTCAAGGAGTTCATCAAGGACAAGAGCGGCAGTCTCTGCGGTGTCAGGATCGTGAAGCTTGCCTGGGAAAAAGATGCGGAGAGCGGCAGGATGAACATGAAGGAGATCGCAGGGAGCGAGCAGGTGCTGGAGGCACAGCTTGTGCTGGTCGCGGCGGGCTTCCTCGGCAGCCAGAAGTATGTCACGGACGCGTTTGGGCTGGAGCTGGACGCGCGCACCAACGTAAAGACCGAGCCCGGCAGATTCAGGACCAGCGCGGACAATATCTTTGTCGCGGGAGACATGCATACCGGGCAGTCGCTCGTCGTCAAGGCGATCCGCCAGGGGCGCGAGTGCGCGCGCGAAGTCGATGAGAGCCTGATGGGGTACTCGAATATGTTTGTGCAGTAATTTAATACTTTGTGTATGCTTTTGTCACGCTCGCATGGTAATTGTTTGCTGTTCGGTTACAATTTTGCACACAAAATGCGAAGGGGCAAGCATTTTGGCGCAAGATTCCCACTACAATGTCACGGGTGTGAAAGTAACGCTGTTTGCCCTGCAGTATTGAAAGCATCGAACTTTTGTTGCATTAGCCTGCATACTCTGCTATAATGAAATCATTACATAACGCGGTCAGGGCACTTGCAGACAGGCTTCAGGACACAAAAGGGACTGTGTGCATGTGAAAGGGATATCTGGATCGTGAAAAATGGGAAAGGGAAGGCGGAGGGTTATATGGATCGCGATAATTGTATGATCGACGAAGTATTAAGACATCTCGACAGCGAGCTGGCACTTGGCGCTGTCCGCATGAGTGTTGTTTTCGATGACAAGGCGGAGGACGAAAAGTCCGTGTCGCACAAATGCTGTCACAGCTACGGCAGACCAGCCACAGAGACCGTGGGGCTGCTCGACATGTACACCGACATCAGCGCGGGCGTTTCGGACCGGGGATAATAACAGTATGAAAGGATCCGGCTGGATGATTTCATGTGAATGGAGACGAGTCCCTGCCAGGAAATGGAAGTATATAACATGGAAACTGCCGAGAATCTTGCATGGCAGGAAGTGAACCCGATGAAATGATCAAAACCGGTGCGTTTTTACAGGCTTCCCATATATTGTCTTTGCTGATGGCTGTATTAGGTATTATGTGTTCAAAAGCCAGAAAGTGTCTGTCAGACACTTTCTGGCTTTTGCTATTAACCCATTATGACCTCCACATTCACATCAGACTTCCCGGCCTCAAACGGGATCACGCAGCCGTCTGCCTTCACACCGTCGACAGTCATGGAAGCGACACCCTTCTGGACGTTGTTCGGATTCTTGACTGTGATGTGATATACCACATCGCGGAACCGTCTGGTAAGCTTGAAATCCCCAAAACCTGCGGGCACGCATGGATCGACGCTTAACCCCTTGTGTGTCGGGTACACGCCGAGGATATACTGCGAGATGTTTGTGAACGTCCATGCGGCAGTGCCGGTGAGCCAGCTGTTCTTCGCCTCGCCGTGATACTTCGCGTCGCGCCCTGCGACCATCTGGGAGTACACATAGGGCTCTGTCCGGTGGATCTCGCTGATCTCCTCCACATATGCAGGGCAGGTCTTCTGATAGATCTCAAATGCCCTGTCGCCGCGCCCGATGACAGTCTCGGCGATGGAAACCCACGGGTTGTTGTGGCAGAAGATACCTGCATTCTCCTTGTACCCGGGCGGATAGGAGGAGATCTCGCCCAGCTCGACATGATATTTTGTGTAGGCAGGCTGTAATATCATCACACCGTACTTCGTGTCAAGTCTTTCCTTCACGGAGTCCAGCGCCTTTTCTGCCAGTCCCTCCTTCACGCCGATGCCGGCAAGCACGCAGAAGCCCTGCGGCTCGATGTAGATCTGACCTTCCTCACACTCTTTGGAGCCGACTTTGTGGCTGTATGCGTCGTAGGCCCTCACGAACCAGTCACCGTCCCAGCCGTCCTTGAGGACGGCGTCGTACATGACTGCGACCTCGTCCCGCGCGCGCTTTGCTTCGGCATCATCGCCGAGCAGCTCCGCGAGCTGTGCGTACTCCTCGCCGTACTTGACGAACATTCCGGCGATAAATACGGACTCTGCGACAGGACCTTCGCTCGGTCCGAAGGTCTGGAAGGATTCGCCCGGGTGCTCGGAGAAGCAGTTGAGGTTCAGGCAGTCGTTCCAGTCGGCACGCCCGATGAGCGGCAGCTTGTGCGGTCCCTTGTGGTTCACGATGTAGTCAAACGAGCGCTTCAAGTGCTCCATCAGTGATGTGGCGACGCTCATGTCGTTGTCGTAGGGCACCATTTCCTGCAGGATGGACAGGTCGCCAGTCTCGCGGATGTAGGCGCTCGTGCCGGCGATCAGCCACAGCGGATCGTCGTTGAAGCCGCTTCCGATATCGGAGTTGCCCTTCTTGGTGAGCGGCTGGTACTGATGGTAGGCGCTTCCGTCCTGGAACTGCGTCGAGGCGATGTCGATGATGCGTTCGCGCGCGCGGTCAGGGATCAGGTGCACGAAACCGAGCAGATCCTGGCAGGAATCCCGAAAGCCCATGCCGCGGCCGATGCCGGACTCATAGTAGGAGGCAGAGCGGCTCATGTTGAACGTCACCATGCACTGGTACTGATTCCAGATATTGACCATTCGGTTGACCTTCTCGTTGGAGGATTCGACGACATAGCGGCCAAGCAGGTCTTTCCAGTAGTCATTCAGCTCCGCAAATGCCCGCTCGACAGCGGCGTCGGAGTTGTACTTTGCGATCATCGCGTCCGCAGGTTTCTTGTTCACCACGTTCGGTGCCTCGAATTTCTCCTCGACAGGGTTCTCCAGATAGCCCAGAAGAAATACATACGCTTTCTCCTCGCCGGGCGCGAGTGTGATGTCGATCTGGTGCGCGGCGATCGGGGACCAGCCGCTTGCCATCGAGTTTGTACATTTGCCGGCCAGAACAGCCTCGGGCTTGTCCGCGCCGTTGTAAGTGCCGATAAAGTTGTCGCGGATCGTGTCAAAGCCGTCAACGTCCGTGTTTACCGTATAGACTGCATAGTGGTTTCTGCGCTCGCGGTACTCTGTCTTGTGGTAGATGGCAGAGCCGATCACTTCCACTTCGCCGGTGCTCAGATTCCGCTGGAAATTTCTGGAGTCGTCATCGGCGTTCCACAGGCACCATTCCACATAGGAGAAGAGCGAGATCTTCTTTTCCGCAGCGGAGTTATTCCTGATCTTCACATGTGAGAGCTCGCAGTTGTCGTTCATCGGGACAAACGTGAGAACGGAGGCCTGCACATCGTTCCTGGAGGCGGTGAAGCGGCTGTAGCCGATCCCGTGGCGGCACTCGTAGGCGTCAAGCTCCGTCCTGGTCGGCTGCCAGCCCGGATTCCAGATGGTATCACCGTCCTTTATGTAGAAATATTTGCCGTTGGTATCGTAGGGAACGTCGTTGTAGCGGTAGCGTGTCAGCCTTAAAAGCTTTGCGTCCTTGTAGAAGGTGTAGCCGCCGCAGGTGTTGGAGATCAGTGTGAAGAATTCCTTGCAGCCCAGATAGTTGATCCACGGGAGCGGTGTCTTGGGGGTGGTGATGACATATTCGCGGTTTGCGTCGTCAAAGTATCCAAATTTCATAGCGCATTTCTCCTTGTCAAAGATAGATTGAAAATAACGAAAACGTTTAAGTAACCTTATATGCTAAATCTATCACAAGACTTTCACAAAAGCAAGATAAAAATCAGAGAAATAGTTAAATATTTGAGGTTGCTGTTTACGCCTTCAATGTTTATAGTGCTGTTTATAGTGCTGCGAAATAATTTGGGACGTGAACAGCAACTATTTGAGGAATGTTGGGAGCACGAAGCGCTTGCGCGGAGATGCGTGTTGGTGTATGATATACGTAAACGTTTAAGGCAAACGGCTTCCACGGTTTTTGAGATCTCATATGAAGGGAGGAAGGATATGGTTTCCATGAAAGACATCGCTGCCGCGTGCGGCGTATCTGTCGCAACGGTCAGCAAGGCGCTCAACGACCACAAGGATATCGGCGGGGAGACCAAGGAGAAGGTCCGGCGCGCGGCAAAGGCGCTCGGCTACTATCCGAATGCGTCGGCGCGGGCACTCAAGACGCGCAGGACTTACAATCTCGGGGTATTGTACAAGGAGGAATCAGGGAGCGGGCTGACGCACGGGTACTTTTCGGGCGTGCTCGAATCCTTTAGGAATACGGCGGAGAATGCCGGGTATGACATCACTTTTTTGAGCAACTCGAAGAAGCGCAAGGATCGGATGTCCTACCTCGAGCACACCCTTTACCGCGGAATGGACGGTGTGCTGATCGCGGTCGCGGATCACAGCGACGCCGAGGTTTCGGAGCTGCTGGCGAGCGATCTGCCGGTGGTCACGATCGACTATGTGTATAACGGCAGGATCTCTGTCATGTCAGACAACATCGCCGGCATGGAATCCCTGCTCTCGTATATTTACGCGCAGGGACACCGAAAGATCGCATATATTTACGGTGAGGATTCCATGGTGACGACCAACAGGCTTTCGGCGTATTACCGCTTCCATGAGAAAAAGGGTCTGGCAGTCAGGGAGGAATATCTCCGGAGGGGAAAGTACAGGGACTCCCACACGGCGGGGATTCTCACCAGCCGGCTGCTGGAGCTGGAGCAGCCCCCGACCTGCATCGTGTACGCGGATGATTTCTCGGCGATCGGCGGCATGAACGCGATCAAAGACAGGGGACTGCGGATACCGCAGGATATCTCGATCGGGGGATATGACGGCATCACGATGGCATCACAGCTGGAACCGCAGCTTGCGACATACAGGCAGGACACAGGCAGGATCGGCGGGATTGCCGCAGAGAAACTGATCAGCCTGATCGAGAATCCAAAGGCGACGTCCATCTGCCAGTATCTGGTGAACGGGGAATTGATCGAGGGCGGGTCAGTCGCAAAAATGGCGTAATATTTTAAAAAATTTTATAATTCGTTAATTTACCTTAGTTGTATCGTATGATAGGATAAGGTATAAGGATCTGGAGACAAATGAAAAGTGGGGCAGTGATATGGCGGGGATATTGTATGATGCCAGACGCATCAAGGCGTACGAGGCACTTTTGGCGCTCGGTGAGATCGCGGAGGAGACGAAGGCGTGGTGTGATGAACTCTGGGCGGAGCTTATGCTGGACACAGCGCTTCTGGAGGAGCTTGTTTTTTTCATGGAGCATCACTGTCTGAGGGACAAGGTGCGCTGTGAGGGATACGGGCTCACGGATCTGTACATATGGCAGATGAACAGATACAATATCATCGGCGACTCGGGCAAGAATACGGCAGCCTGCAACAAGGACCGGATGGTGCTTCACGCATTCCGGGATATGGTCGATATGAAAAAGGAACCTGCGGTATATGTAAAGCGGATGACGATGGGCAGAGGGATGGATCAGGCATAGACGATGAGGTGGGGATTATTATGAACTGTGAGGATTTTTTGAGGCAATTTCGCGACGCTCTCGATGGTAAGGTGTCAGAGAGCGTGATACAGGACAATGTGAATTATTACAGGGCATATATAGACAGTCAGACGGTGGGCGGCAGGAGTGAGTCCGATGTGCTCAGGATGCTCGGCGACCCGAGACTGCTGGCAAAGACGATCGAGGAGAGCAGCAAGTTTGCGTCCGGCAGCGGGAGCCGGAACACAGGCAGCTTCAACGGCAGTGGCAGCTATGCCGATCCTGGTTATGCAGACCGCGGTCCGGCAAAAAGCGCAGACCGTGATCATGCGTACGCAGCGGACGAGAAGCGCGGCAGGCTTCCGGGCTGGCTGATCACCTGCATCGTGGTGGTCGTGATCTGTCTGGTGCTCTCTGTCGTGTTCCGCGTATTTGTGTTTCTGGTGCCGTATATCATGGTATTTCTGCTGGCGGGTTTCCTGGTCAGGACAGTCCGCGGCTGGTGGCAAGGCAGGGATCTGTAGGCTGACAGGCGGGATATCCCGCAATATTTCCTCTGCACGGGGCTGTGCGATCGGGCAGGGGAACGACTTGCTCCTTCACGGGGCTGTGCATCAAAATGAAAAACGACCACCGCGTGGTCGTTTTTCGTTAAGGGGAGTATAAATAATTAATATATAAGGGTTGTAAAGAGGATTGAAGGAGTATCTCTTTACTGCTTTTAGTATATCAAGAGTGGTCACAAAGGTCAACTGATTTCTGAAAATAAAACCTACCAAACAATAATTATCAGTTTTGGGCAGTGTTTCCAAAGTTAACAAGATATGTAAATTAAAAATGATGTATAAAAAGGTGCGTTTGGGCAAATCATATCTGTGTAGCATAAAAGTGCTGGTGACATACAAAAAATGCAGATGCAGCTGTATGTCAGAAAAAAGGGAACACGTTTCCACAAAATTGGAGGTATCATTATGGCTGGAACAAACAACAACCACGATCAGAACAAGTCAAATAACAACTATCAGAATTCTCAGAACGCTCAGAATTCTCAGGGTTCTAACAGCACAAACAACAGCAATTCTGAGAACAACCAGAAGAATTGCAAGAACAGCACAAACAACAATAAGTAATCCGTGCTGCAACGGGAGAGGGCGGGGCTTGGGAACAGGTCCCGCTTTTTCTGTGCAGAGGAAATATGCCGCTATGCGGCGCGCGGCGGGCAGGGGGATCTGCTGATTCTGACCGCCAGAGCGCAAATAGCTGCAATTAATGTTTGACAGATGGAACTAATAAATATAAGATAATATAGAAAACAAATAATACAACAGATTTTAATCGGAGAATATGAGAATATAATGAAGAGATACGAATTGATCGCGCCCTGCCATTTCGGTCTGGAGGCGGTCCTGAAACAGGAGATCACGGATCTGGGATACGATGTGTCGCAGGTGGAGGATGGCAGAGTGACCTTTGTCGGCGATGATGAGGCGGTCTGCCGCGCCAACATAGGGCTGAGGACGGCGGAGCGGATCCTCATAAAAGTGGGAAGTTTTCACGCGGAGACCTTTGACGAACTGTTTGAAAACACGAGAGCGCTCCCGTGGGAGGACTACATACCCGCGGATGGAAAATTCTGGGTTGCGAAGGCAGGGAGTGTGAAGAGCAAGCTGTTCTCCCCGTCAGACATACAGTCCATCATGAAAAAGGCGATGGTGGAGCGGCTGAAACAGGTGTATCATGTCAGTTGGTTCGGCGAGGAGGGACAAAGCTTTCCGGTGCGCGTCTTCCTGATGAAAGACCAGGTGACGGTAGGGCTGGACACGACGGGCGAGTCCTTACATAAAAGAGGCTACCGCAAATGCACGGCGAAGGCGCCGATCGCCGAGAATCTGGCGGCGGCGCTGATCATGCTGACACCGTGGAAAAGCGACAGGATCCTCGTGGATCCGTTCTGCGGCAGCGGCACGATACTGATCGAGGCGGCGCTGATGGCGGCAAACATTGCGCCCGGGATGAAGAGGGGATTTACGGCGCTGAAATGGGAGCATCTCATCGGCAAAAAGGTGTGGGATGACTGCTATGAGGAGGCAAGGGAGATGGTTGACATGTCGGTATCTGTCGACCTCGAAGGCAGTGATCTCGATCCCGGGATGATCCGCATCGCAGGGCAGAATGCCCGCCTTGCAGGTGTGGAGCATATGATACGGTTTGACGAGAAGGATGTGGGCAGGCTGTCCCATGAGGGCAAGTACGGATTTATCATAACCAATCCGCCCTACGGCGAGCGCCTTGAGGAGAGGGCGAGCCTGCCGCCGCTCTACAAAAAACTGGGGGAGCGGTTCAAAAGCCTCGACACATGGTCGCTGTATCTGATCACCTCCTACGAGGAGGCACAGAAGGATGTCGGCAGGAAGGCTGACAGGAACAGAAAGATCTATAACGGTATGATCAAGACGTATTATTATCAGTTTATGGGACCGCGTCCGCCAAGGAAGCAAGCGGGCAGTTAAGGATAGAGAGGACAATGCAGACAGGGGATTTAGTTGAAAGGGACCAGATCATGAATACGGATCAGGGTGCCGCGGACGGACAGGAGGACTATGCGCTTACGCGCGCGGAGGTGGAGCAGATCACAGCCGCAAGGAGGGATCGTCTGTATCGCTCGACGCAGATCGTGTCGGTCGTCTTTGCGATCATCTCGATCGCGGCGATGGCGGGCTTCAAGATGCATGAGGGGTTCTTTGACGCGAGCAGCCGGATCGGCATCCTGATGGAGAGCGTGAATGCGCAGGAGAGCGTTCTTTCGGCGCCGAAGGTGAACGTGCGGACTTCCTTTCAGGACGAGGAGGGATCGAGGCTCGTGATCCCGCTGACAGAGCCGATCGCCAGTGAGGATGTCAGCATCCGGGAAGTATTTATCCAAAATAAATATGTCATTACACTGTCGGGCTACTCGGAAAATATCCCAAACGGAGTAGAACTGGTGAGCGACTCGACGATCATGGACGCGGTGGGCGTCTACCGGCAGAACGACGATGTTGTCGTGGAGGTCTTTGGCAGGGATCTGTATGATTACGAGCTGGTGACAGGGAGCAATGCGCTGACAGTGATCTTTCGGGATATGGGCGACAGTTATGCCGCGTCCGCAGTCGTGTGGCTTCCCTATGAGGACAGGAATCGTCTGGCACTCCCGGAGTGGCGGCAGAGGCTTGCCCGGTTTGCCGCGGATAACCGCATAAAGCTCTACATGGCGTCGGATATGCCGGAGCAGTACTCGCAGGATGAGGTGATTGCGTTTGCGAACAGGATCCGCGCGGACATGGTGCTCGGCGTGCAGGTGGAAGGGAACAGCGAACAGCAGTCCTATATGACAGGCATCTGCAATACAACGTACTTCATACCGGATTACAACAGCACGCATCTGTCGGTGGTGATGGCGGAGGCGTTTCTGGAGGCGACGCAGATCGGAATGAGCGGTTTTGAGGAGGGAGGCAGTCATGCCCTGGTATCGCAGGCGGCAGTGCCTGCCGCAGTCATCAGGATATCATTGACGCAAAAGGACATGGAAAGCGTGGAAAATGAATATAGATTAAATGAGAAGATCGTATCGGCACTCGAGAAGACCATGGGTGACATTTTACAGGATTATATCAAGACGTCCGATTAAGATGATTAAGATTAAGATAGAAATGACAGGCACAACAGGAGGAGCAGCAAATGAAAATAGACAAGATCGTATTCGCTACAGGAAATGAAGGAAAGATGAGAGAGATACGCATGATCATGGAGGATCTCGGACCGGAGCTATTGTCGATGAAGCAAGCCGGCGTCGACGTGGATATCGTGGAGGACGGGGAAACATTTGAGGAAAATGCCATGATCAAGGCATCGGCCATCGCGCAGGCGCTCCGTGAGGACGGCGTGCAGGCTGTCGTGCTCGCGGACGACTCCGGACTGGAGGTCGATTATCTGAATAAAGAACCGGGTGTCTATTCCGCGCGATATATGGGGGAAGATACGTCCTATACGGTCAAGAACGCCAATCTGATCCAGCGGCTGGAGGGCGTGCCGGATGAAGAGCGCACAGCCAGGTTCGTGTGCGTCATTGCAGCGGTATTTCCCGACGGGAGAAAATTCGCGACGAGGGCTGCGATCGAGGGCAGGATCGGTTATGAGGAGCGGGGGCAGAACGGGTTTGGCTACGATCCGATATTCTATCTGCCGGAGTACGGCAAGTATTCGGCAGAACTTGACCCGGAGGAAAAGAACCGCATCAGCCACCGGGGAAAGGCGCTCGAAGAAATGAAAAAGGTGTTGAGGCAGGAGAGCTTATGAGGATACTGATTGTCAGTGACACACATAGAAAAAATGAAAACTACATGAAAGTGCTGCAGATGGTTGGACGGATGGATCTGGTCATACATCTCGGTGACATCGAGGGAAGCGAGTACACCATCCAGGAGGCAGCGGGCTGCCCTGTGGAAATGGTTGCCGGAAACAACGATTTTTTTTCCGATCTGCCCTCGGAAAAGACTTTACAAATAGGTAAGTATTGTGTTATGATAACTCATGGTCATCACTATTATATCAACATGGGAAATGAGATGTTGAAGAGGGAAGCGATCGTCCAGGGTGCGGATATCGTGATGTACGGGCACACCCACAGACCGGTGATCGAGGTTTCGGACAAGATCACAGCTGTCAATCCGGGGAGCCTGTCCTATCCGAGGCAGGAGAACCGAAAACCCTCCTACATCATCATGGAGGTGGATGAGCACGGCAAGGCAAACTTTGAACTGCGATATGTCGAGTAAATGACAGCTTACCGGGACTAATACAAAAAAGAATGATAAAAGTGTAAAAAAAAGATAAAAATGTGTTGACACAGACATAAAAATCGTGTATAGTAATATTCGTCGCTGCGGGAAATAATAAAATGAAAATTGAGCGGCGGGGTGTGGCTCAGCTTGGCTAGAGCGCCTGGTTTGGGACCAGGAGGTCGCAG
>CAJUES010000044.1 GCA_910585765.1 uncultured Lachnospiraceae bacterium
TCCGTGATACAGATATGGCTACAGAGATGGTGAAGTACTCCAATGCGAACATCCTTTCACAGGCTGGTCAGTCTATGCTCGCACAGGGCAACCAGGCAAACCAGGGCGTGCTCAGTCTCTTAGGTTAATCAGCTTAGATGACTAGGCGGATAGCATGATATTTTTCGGAAAGATGGATTCCTTTCAGATTTCTGATAAATATATGGTAAGTCGGTGTTGCAGTTCGGCTCAGGAAAACCGAAAGCTGAATAGCTGCAGACCATGACTTACAAAAACAATCAAATATTGTAAAGTGCATAAGCAGTTGCCCACAGGATTGTCTTACCATGAAACTCCAATGGATTTTGTGCCTGGAGGTTTGTGGAATAGGCAGTCAGGGCAGCTGCAGCAAGGAAACAAAGTAATGATGGCGAAAGGATTCGCCCGGACAAAAGGATTTGTCCGAGCCAACGAAGGTGGCTCTGCCAACGAAGGTGGCTCTGTCAACGAAGTTGGCGCTGGTATAGGAGATGCCGATTACTTTGGCAGATCCTGTATCATGTAAACACAAGGAGGTAAATTATATGGTAGTACAGCACAATCTTAGAGCAATGAATGCGAACAGAATGTTAGGCATCACACAGGGAACACTTTCCAAGTCAGCAGAGAAGCTTTCTTCCGGTTACAAGGTAAACCGTGCGGCAGACGATGCGGCAGGACTCTCAATCTCTGAGAAGATGAGAAAGCAGATCAGGGGTCTGTCACAGGCTTCATTGAACGCAGAAGATGGTATCAGCGCAGTGCAGACAGCAGAAGGCGCTCTGACAGAAGTTCATGACATGTTACAGAGAATGAACGAGCTGGCAGTGAAGGCTTCCAACGGCACAAACGCACTTTCTGACCGTCAGACGATCCAGGACGAGGTAGACCAGCTCCTCACAGAGATCGACCGTGTATCTGAGACAACCAAGTTCAACGAGACTTATCTGTTGAAGGGTGACAAGGATACAAAGACTGTTACAGTCAATGCACAGGATGCAGGTATTGACGGTACACTGACACAGAATACGACGGTAGCTACATTTAAGATGGATCAGCTAAAGCTTGGCGATACCATCAAGATTGGTGGAACAGAGTATACGATCGGTAGTACTACAGACAATGTAAAAGCTTCTATCGATGGCGCAGCAGTAGGCGAACTGATCACTGTAGATGGAACACAGTATACAGTAGTGGCAGGGGATAAGACTGACCTGAGCAATGAGAATGCCGACAAGAATATGTTGACACTGGATAGCATCAAAGACAAGATCGCAGATGGAAGTACCGCGATCTATAAGGGCAAGACCCTGACGTCCATGGTGGATAAGGCTACAGGCAATGCCCTTGCAGCAGATGATGGTGAGACAAATAAGGCAATCGATAAAGAGAAACCGCAGGTTGTCACAGCTGCACAGGCATATGATATGATCGCACAGGAGCTAAGGCTTGCAAGCAGTATTGGCGCTACGAATACGTCAGCTCAAAATGGTGCGTTAAAGGCAGATGGTACGGGTGATGGTACACTCTTTGAAGTTGATAACGGCCAGGTTACATATGAGCTTGTAAAAGGTACCGTAGACAGAAAAGAAGGTCTCACATTCGCGCTCCACGTAGGTGCAGATGCAGACATGACCAACAAGATCTCTGTTCAGATTGATGCACTCGACACAGCAGGACTTGGCATCCAGGGACTGAACGTAAAGGACAGCACAGGTGCATCTGCAACATACGCAATCGATGCGATCGCAGACGCAGTGGCACACGTATCTGCACAGCGCTCATTACTCGGTGCAGTACAGAACAGATTAGAGCACACGATCAACAACCTGGATAACGTAGTGGAGAACACGACAGCAGCTGAGAGCCAGATCCGTGATACAGATATGGCAACAGAGATGGTGAAGTACTCCAATGCGAACATCCTCTCACAGGCAGGTCAGTCCATGCTCGCACAGGGCAACCAGGCAAACCAGGGTGTACTCAGCCTCTTAGGCTAATCAGAAACATAATAAAAACGGGCGTATAAAACCCGGATAAGGCATGGGCAGCGCCAGGCTGCCCGTGCTTGATGATAAGATTTTCGGCTGCCATAGAGTATGGGGATCGGAAATCCGAGGGCGAAAATCCGAATAAGAAATTTGAACTAAAAATTTGTTAAAAGTTGTGAACTGCAAGATCAGATTGACAGAACGATCATTCAGGATAGAATGATCAGACCGTTTGTGATAACAGACAGACTGATGGTTTCGGACAAAACCCGAAGACTGTAACGTTTTCGGTATCGCATATATGCCGGTTCCATTTTCACAAAGGTGCACCTGCTACCACAGGTACTCCCAACACCCGCGTGACATCGGCGGATCCGGTTCCGAACGATCGATAGTAGATCATTATATTAAAATTTGCGTTAATATGCTTGAAATAGGTACTTACCATTTCACATATATGGAAAACTGCCGTGTGTGCTGCACGGCGGTTTTCTTTTGCAGTTTTTTGCGCGGCTTTTCGAATTGCCTGATCAGCCGGTATCAGGATGGTCAGAGGTAATGCGTGTGCTAAGGGCATCCGGGAAACTTCTGGAGGATACCCTGAACGGCGATGCGGAAAGTGTGGCGGCGGCGCTTGACCAGGCGCATACGGAGCTCTCTTCCATACTCACGTACAATGCCTCAATGCGGACAACGGGATCGCTGACGGGTATCTGCTGGTAGGTACACTGATGGGGACCAGGGTGAGGGATGAACGGAACTATGATTTCGACGGAGACGGCAATATCGAACCGTTTCAGTTTCTGGCAGATGTGACCATAGAGCAGTTCAATCTGCATGCGGGAGCGGATTCCGATGAGCCCAACAAGATCACCGTCGAGATCGAAAACTTTTTGTCGTCGGGGCTTGGCGTGAACAAGATCCACTCGAACTGGATCGGGATTGTGGATGATACAGGTGATCTGGCGACAGATATGATAGATGTTGTCGCGGACGCGCTCAAGAAGGTGTCCACGCAGCGTTCCCTGATCGGTGCGATGCAGAACCGTCTGGAGCATACGATCAGGAATCTTGACAATGTTGTCGAGAATACGACGCAGGCGGAGTCCAACATCCGCGATACCGATATGGCGGAGGAGATGGTGACATATTTCAACAACAGTGTTCTCCTGCAGGCAGGGCAGTCCATGCTCGCGCAGGCAAACCAGGGCATTTTGTCGCTGCTGGGTTGATCAAAAGATCGTGTTTGGGAGCAGCAGAAAAATGGCAGGCGCAGCCTGCGCACGATAGCTTCCGGCAGCCCTTTAATTGTATTGAAAATATATGCAATTAAAAAAATAAAAAAAATATTCAGACAAC
The DNA here is from genome assembly GCA_910585765.1 of uncultured Lachnospiraceae bacterium. Taxonomy (GTDB): domain Bacteria; phylum Bacillota; class Clostridia; order Lachnospirales; family Lachnospiraceae; genus COE1. The sequence goes on from CAJUES010000044.1 coordinate 3,369, forward strand.
TATAAAGTATACTGGATATTGTCCGATATAATATGTGAATGGAAACAGAAATGAGACCATTCAACGCAATCCGGTAAAACTTTAAGTTGATGCCGAAATGGAATTTAAAGCATTTTCCGGGGAATATGAAAATTTAATATAGTAAAAATTTTGTGTAACAAATGGGGCGAAGGGAGTCGCCGACATCCGTATGCGGGGGAGTCGCATGCGGCAATTACAAGGAGGTAATTATATGGTAGTACAGCACAATCTTAGAGCAATGAACGCAAACAGAATGTTAGGAATCACAACAGGTGTTTTGTCAAAGTCTTCAGAGAAGCTTTCTTCCGGTTACAAGATCAACCGTGCGGCAGACGATGCGGCAGGGCTTGCAATCTCAGAGAAGATGAGAAAGCAGATGAGAGGTCTCACACAGGCTTCCAGCAACGCTGAGGACGGCATCAGTGCAGTGCAGACAGCAGAAGGTGCTTTAACAGAAGTGCATGATATGTTACAGAGAATGAATGAGCTTGCAGTGAAGGCAGCGAACGGAACGAACGCTTTGTCAGACCGTCAGACGATCCAGGACGAAGTTGACCAGCTCCTTACTGAGATTGATAGAGTAGCAGAGACGACCAAGTTCAACGAGATCTACCTCTTGAAGGGTGATGCGAACAGGGTTGAGAAGTATCTGGAAGCGAAGGACGCAGGAATCGACGGACAGCTTCAGGATGGCGCAACATTTGCGACATTCACAATGAATGCTTTGAAGTTTGGTGACAGCATTTCAATTGGTGGTAAGCAGTATCAGATCGGCGAGACTAAAGCCGACGGCGGTATAGATAAGCTCCAGGATATGATTAAGAATCCTGCTTCAGTGGCTGCAGGAGAATTGATCACAATTGATGGTGTTCAGTATACTGTGGCGAGTGATGCTACGACAGAGAATGCAGACAAGAATATTCTGACGCGTGATAAGATCGCGGAGAAAGTTGTGGAGCAGAGTTCGGTACTGTATAAGGGCAAAACATATCATATCATGAAAGACGAGAAAAGTGCTAATGGAGCAAACGGTTCGGACGGAGTCGATGATGTTGATGCTTCTATCATTGACGCGACGACAGCGTATTCGATGATCCGCCAGGAGCTTGCGCTTGCCAACAGCATTGGGGCAAAGGCAGGCGGAAATGCTGTAGTCAAGGAGGTAAACACTGACACAGAGGGCAAGGCGATTTTTAAGATCGAACAGAAAGGCAAATACGATGTTCAGGAGGCGCTTAACTTCCAGCTTCACGTAGGTGCTGATGCGGACATGACAAACAAGATCGGTGTTACGATTGACGCGCTGGACACCAGGGGATTAGGCATCAATGGTCTGAATGTGAAGGACTCTACAGGAGCATCCGCTACATATGCGATCGATTCGATCGCAGAAGCGATTGCACATGTATCCAAGCAGAGGTCAATGCTTGGTGCAGTCCAGAACAGATTAGAGCATACCATTAATAACCTGGATAACGTTGTTGAGAACACAACGGCTGCAGAGAGCCAGATCCGTGACACAGACATGGCAACTGAGATGGTGAAATACTCGAATGCGAACATCCTCCAGCAGGCTGGTCAGTCTATGCTGGCACAGTCGAACCAGGCGAACCAGGGTGTACTCAGCTTACTGCAGTAATCACCGATTCCACAGGAAGGGAACGTTAGTTTCTACCATAAAAAAAGGACTGCTGATATTTCAGCAGTCCTTTTTTAAATATAACAGGCATGTCCGTGATTTGTGGCGAAAGTCCGCTGCCGACGAACTTCGCGATCGACTCCCAATAACGAAAGTTTTTGCTGAGCATCTATATAGATTATGAAGATACGAGGAGGATCGTTATGAAAAAGAAGGCGCTGATCGTTATATTGGCATGCATAGTACTTATAGGTATGATCATGATTGTTTATCGTACTGCTGCAGGCAAAAAACCATTTCAAGATATGGAACCGGCGGAAATCGTGTCAGCCACAGTGCGGGTGACTCCGCCGGACACCACCGTTCAAATTGTGGACATCGAGGAATTAACAGGATATTTGAATGAGGTGGTGCTCTACAGGGAAGACAATTCCTATACAGAGTATAGCGGACAGGGCGTGGTCTTTACGCTGGTGCTGTCGGACGGAACACAGACAGAAGTCATGGCATATAACCCATTCTTTGTGATCAATGGTGTTGGTTATAGGACGAAATATGAACCATGTCAGGCACTCAATGCATATGCAAACAGACTGTTAAAGGATGAAAATGCCAGTATCGTATTGGAAGAGCCGCCCGGATTAACTGTCATAAGCGATGAAACTGCTTTTGATACGCTGTTGGGGACTTATGTGTGGCAGAAAAGAAACAGCGATGGAACTTCTACCGTGACACAAACTGATAGTCCGCACCCGCTGGATTGCGAAAATTGGATTCCAAAATTTGAAACCTCAGAGACGACAGCTGCTTTGGAGTTCGCAGAGAACCCCGATTCAATTTTAAATATTCAGTGCTGGAATGAGAAGCAATGGAACAACCATGATGCAGACAGTGAAACTATCGCTATTGACGGCTATGAAATAGAGTTGAAGCCAGGCGGATATATTTATGAGGTCGTTGCCGAATGGGACGCTGAAAAGAATGGTTATGGTGGGACAGCACACTATTATTTCTATATAAAGGTATTGGAAAATGAGCAGTAGGAACAACTTTCCGAAAAGGGAGTATGATGTTTTGCATAACTTTTTGCAAAAATTGCACACATATCTTAAGAATTTTATAAAATGTGCCGATAGATAAGATAAGGTCTAGTATTATCTAAACCTTGCGCAACTAATATAACTCACAAGGAAAATACCGTTATCCGGCTTGGGTTATATACGACCAGGATGTCAAGGAGGATGATGGTCATGAGGATACAACATAATATCAGAGCGATGAACGCGGACCGCCAGTTAGGCATGACGGAAGGGATTCTGGGAAAATCTGCGGAGAAGCTCTCAAGCGGGTACAAGGTAAACAGAGCGGCGGATGATGCCGCGGGCTTGAGCATATCGGAGAAGATGCGCAAGCAGATCCGAGGGCTGACACAGGCATCGGCAAATTCTGAGGATGGCATTTCCATGATACAGATCGCGGATGGCGCCCTGACGGAAGTACATGATATGATCGACCGGTGCATGGAATTGTCTGTCCAGGTGTCAAACGGCACGAACAGTGCGGCGGACAGACAGAAGATCCAGGACGAGATCGACCAGATCATCACGGAGATCGATGCGATCAAGGAGCGCACGAAGTTCAATGAGATCCAGGTGCTCAAGGGGATCGGCGTGTATGCGCCGGACCGGGTGGTGAGAACGCTGCTTCCGGTCGGAAGCCTGCCGGACTGGGTAGACTGCCCGGCGATCGACATGGAGAATGAGGTAGACGGCAAGACGGTGCTTTCCGAGACCTACAAGGGAAGTTATGCTGCCAGCATGGACTTCAAGGATTATTCGGCTGACACGAAGCAGGATCTGTACGGCAAGGGATTCAGTACGACATGCTGTACATGCGATAAGTTCTACTGTGTGGAATTCACTGCAGGCACAGGCGCACAGCCTCCCGTCCAGTCGGGCAATTCCTATGTATTTAAACTGGGGATTGATGACATCCATTCGGCTTCGGATCTGATCGATGCGATCCTGGATCTCACAAAGGACAGCAATGGAGTTCCAGGGCATCCGGCAGGTCATTATACTCGGTTGGAGAAAGATCCCACCAACCCCAATAAACTTTGGGTGTACGATGAGCGTCCCGGGACACCTTACAATACAAAGATGGATTGGGGATTGTTTGCCGCCGGCGTCATGTATGAGAAGGAAGTGCGCATACCCGGATCCCACGAGGAGCCGCTGCAGGTCGCACTGCAGGTTGGCGCGGACACGGGAAACCAGATGGTATTGAAGATGGCAACCATATCAAGCCATGCGCTCGGCATTGACAATATCGATGTCAGGGGCGGCTATATCTATGAGAAGCAGGTAGTGAGGACTTCGAAGGGCAAATACAGGCGGCTCATGGTCCAGGTCAGCGGCGCGGATCAGGCGATCAAGGCGTTTGGCAAGGCAAAGGACAAGGTCAGTGCGGAGCGGAGCAGGCTTGGCGCATACCAGAACCGCCTTGAGCACACGGTCAAGAACCTGGATAACGTTGTGGAGAACACGACAGCCTCCGAGAGCCGGATCCGTGATACGGATATGGCTCGAGAGATGGTGCTTTACTCCAACCGCAATATCCTGCTGCAGTCCGGGCAGGCAATGCTTTCGCAGGCGAACCAGTCAAGTCAGGGGATCCTCTCACTGCTGGCAGGGTAGCGGGACGGATCATGCCCACAAGTTTCCGCTGGTAGATATCCTCTGTACCCGCGCACAGAAAAACCACCGCATTTGCGGTGGTTTTTGTAATCTCTGAGCCTAGCCTAATAGACTGAGGACACCCTGGTTTGCCTGGTTGCCCTGAGCCAGCATGGACTGTCCGGCCTGCGAGAGGATGTTGGCGTTGGAGTATTTTACCATCTCTGTCGCCATATCCGTGTCGCGGATCTGGCTCTCTGCGGCTGTCGTGTTCTCCACGACATTGTCCAGGTTGTTGATCGTGTGCTCTAAGCGGTTCTGGACTGCGCCGAGCAGGGAGCGCTGTGCCGATACGGACGCGATGGCATCTGAGATGGAGTCGATCGCGTATGTGGCGCTTGCGCCTGTCGAATCCTTTACATTCAATCCGTCGATGCCAAGTCCTGCCGTGTCAAGCGCCTTGATGCCCACACTGATCTTGTTGGTCATGTCCGCGTCCGCGCCCACATGGAGCGAGAAGTTGAAGTCTTCTTTTGCGGTGTACTGACCTTTGTCAAAGGTGAATGTGACCTTCTTGGCGTTCGTGATAGGAGCTGTATCCTTTGCGGTTGATAGATCCAGATCTACATTGTTATCATCTTTTATGATAATATCCACATCAGAATTTTCCTTGTTCGCCCCGATGTTGTTGGCGAGACCGAGTTCCTGACGGATCATCTTGTATGCCTGCAGATCAGTGATAAAGGATGGTTCAACATCATCGATATCGTCATGGGCAATAGGCCCCACGCCGGGAGTCGGCTTGTCATCAACAATTACATGGTACGTTTTTCCGTTGTACTTGGCTGTGCTGCCTGGTTCTGATACTTTTTCCATGATGTTGGTAAGTGTCAGCATGTTTTTGTCAGCGTTCTCCTGCGTCTTATCGGTGACGATCGTGTATTGTACGCCATCAACATCGATGTGTGCGCCTGCCATCGCTGCGGCATTGACGGCATCGGGGGTATTCAACATGTCAGGCTGACCAAACTTGCCGCCCGTGACAGCCTTTATAACTGCGTCGTGTATCAGCGATGGGGATATGTTCGTGCCGATCGTATACTCCTTTCCCGCGATCGTGATGCTGTCGCCAAGCTTGAGCGCATTCATCGTAAAAGACGCCCTTGTAGCATTCTGCGTGATCGTTCCGTCAAGACCGGCGTCCTTTGCGTTCAGATACCTGGTCACTTTGTCGGTGTCTCCTTTCAGGAGATACATCTCGTTGAATTTTGTCGTCTCCGATACGCGGTCGATCTCCGTGAGGAGCTGGTCGACCTCGTCCTGGATCGTCTGGCGGTCGGAGAGTGCGTTGGTGCCGTTTGACGCCTTGGTCGCAAGCTCGTTCATGCGCTGCAGCATGTCGTGTACCTCGGTGAGCGCGCCCTCGGCAGTCTGCACCGCGCTGATGCCGTCCTCTGAGTTCAGGGAAGCCTGTGACAGCCCGCGGATCTGTTTTCTCATTTTCTCGGAAATGGAAAGACCTGCCGCGTCGTCAGCCGCACGGTTCACCTTGTAGCCGGACGACAGCTTTTCTGCTGATTTGGATAGCGTTCCCTGTGTGATGCCCAACATTCTGTTGGCGTTCATTGCCCTGAGATTGTGTTGTACTACCATAATAAATACCTCCATGTGTTTCTATGGTGTTTGGTTGCCAAATGGACAGCGCATTACGTCAGGACAATTCCTTTTGCCCGTCGGCTTTCCAGCAGGTACTGCATCCGCCATTCTTCTGTAAACTGGTGCTATATAATTTGCATTATATGCAAAACTATATTACCATATATATCGGATAATATCCACATATTCTTAAACATTTTTTGGTGTTTTTGCGAGTGTTAAAAGGACTGGTCTGCGCGCTGCTGCATCTGGAACCTGATGAGGTGCAGTCAGTCGTGCTGCTCAATCCGATCGAGTTCAGCGACAGGATGCGCGACAAGGATTTTATCCTTGATATCAAAGTAATGCTGAATGACACGGCGATCATCAATATCGAGCTGCAAGTCAGGACACAGCAATTCTGGGATGACCGTTCGCTGTCGTATCTGTGCCGGATTTTTAACAGCCTGGAGAAAGGGGAGGACTACTCTGATATCAGACCGGCATACCATATAGGGATCCTGGACTTCACACCGTTTCCCGACTATCCCGAGTTCTATGCCGCAAACAAGATGATGAACATAAAAAAGCATTACATTATAATGACAAGTTCACGCTGAATGTGTTAGACTTAAATCAGATCGAACTGGCAACAGAGGAGGACAGACAGTGGAAACTCGACTACTGGGCGCGTCTGCTTAAGACCAGGACATGGGAGGAGTTAAAGATGTTGTCACAACAAGATGAGATTTTTCAGGAGACCTGTGAGACCGTGTTCCGCCTGAACCAGGACGATGAAGTGCGCTACTGGTGTGAAGCGTGCGAGGAAGCTGACCGTGTGGCGCGGACGATCGAGAGCAGGTACAAAAAGGACCTTGCGAAAAAGAATGCTATTATTGCAGAGCAGGGAAATGTCATCGCAGAGCAGGAACAAGTCATCGCACAGCAGAAGGCTGAAAACGAGCGGCAGCTCGCAGAGCGGGACGCACAGATCGCCAGACTGCAGGCGCTGTTGGAGCAAAAGTAGCAGTATTGTGACAGGATGTACATGTCTGGGAAGTTGTCGTAACAGTTCAGCCCAGCGGAAATTTTTCTGTTGTTTTTTCAGCTATTTTCGTATAAAATAGAGATATACCATTAATTTTTCAATAGAATTTGACGATATAGTAAATGAAATTATTTTGATTGCAGTTTGTATGATGAAGTTGGTAACTGTTTGGGACGGGATTTTGCGGGGCTCGGCGTCTGCGGGAATGAAGGACTGAACGGTTAGGAGAATTGCATGAAGAATGCGCATGCGTGACATGGAGGTGATTAGCATGTATATGAAGCCTATATCAGGGAGCAATACCCGGCAGCAGACCGTTCCGGCTACACAGATAGTTCAGAACAATCAGACAAGGAAGGCACCTGAGCAGTCAGCAGCACCCAAAGCTGCGGAGACTGGGAGGACAGAATCCACGGATGGAGTGATGGAAGTACAGATCGCAAAAGAATCAGATGAATCAGTAATGTTGTCTATACAGGCTGACAAAAAACAGCTCATCGATGATCAGAAGGATGTCAATCTCGACAAACTAAAGAAAGTCATGGAGAAGGCTGTTGCATCGCTGCCCCATTATTCCGACACGAAGTTCGGGATTCATGAGAAGACGAACCGCATCGTCATCAAGCTGGTGGACAGGGACACGCAGGAAGTGATCAAGGAGATCCCGCCTGAGAAGACACTGGATCTGCTGGCAAAGCGGATGGAGCTTGCAGGCGTGCTGGTTGATCAGAGAATGTGATCGGGAGTAAAATAGTACGTTGTTGTAATGGTATAATATGGAGGGATTACAATGTCAGATTTATTGAGAATGACGGGTATGTATTCAGGTATGGATACGGAGTCGATAATACAGCAGTTAGTTCAGGCGAAAGCACAGAAGGTAACGAACTTAAAACATGACCAGAAGAAACTGGAGTGGAAGACGGCGAAGTGGCAGGATCTCAACAAGCGCATCTACAAGCTCTACACAGGTACCCTGTCCAACATGAGACTGGCGGGAAGCTATGCCAAGAAGAAGACAACGGTCTCCGACCCGTCGAAGGCGACGATCACGGCGAGCGAGGGCGCAGTGAACGGTACGCAGTCCTTGAGGATCAATAAGCTTGCCAAGGCGGGCTATCTGACGGGCGCCAAGGTGTCTATGAAGAGGAAGGGCGACGTCTCGATCTTTGACGAGGAGAAGGCAAAGGCAGCGGCAAAGGAATCGCAGGATGTCCAGAACGGAGTCATCACCGAAGAGGAATTTATCAAAAATTACAATTCGTCGCTGACACTGAAAGATCTCGGTGTTGCGGATGACAACGGTCAGCTGACGGTTACGGTCGGCACAGATCAATTTATAGTCGGCAATATCAACAGCACGGATACGATCAGTGATTTTATCACGAAGTTTAACAATGCGGCGGCTGCCGCAGGCAAAAATGTTTCGATGGAGTACGACCGGGGCAAGGTCACAGTGACCGGAGCGGATGCGACGACAACTGTCAAGATGTCAAGCAGCTCGCCGTCAGGCACAAACAAGACGATCCTGCAGGGACTCGGACTCGCCGACATGAGCGACGGTCAGCAGGATACCTTCACGGGCAACGCGATCACGATGAAGGACTACATCTACGAGCCGGGTGACTTCAAGAACTATTCTGAGAAGGATAAGGATTACAAGGCGAAGGTGAGCGATATCTCGCCGGATCTGGTCGGCAAGAAGATCAAGCTCACAGTCGGCAAGGGCGCGGATGCGAAGGTTACTGAGGTGGAGATCACAGCGGACATGGAGATCGGACAGCTCACTTCGAAACTGTCGGAGGGCGGTGTCCGGGCGAGCTTTGACGAGGCGAATCAGCGGTTTTTCATCTCCGCCATGGACACGGGAGCAGACAAGGAGTTCACGCTCGAGGGACTCGATGCCGCGGGGAACACGGATGACAGCGTGCTGACGGATCTCGGTCTCAAGACAGACTACAAATATGCAAACGGTTCAGAGGCAACCCGCATCGATGCACAGGATGCGGAGATCGTCCTGAACGGAGCGGTATTTACTTCCGACAAGAATACTTTTACGATCAACGGACTGAGCATCACGGCAAACGCGGTGACGAAAGAAACGGATGAGAACATCAATATCACGACAGATACGGACTATGACGGCATCTACGACATGATCAAGGACTTCATCACGGAGTACAATGACATCATGAACGAGATGACGAAACTCTACAGCGCCAACTCCGCAAGGAAGTACAACATGCTTACCGAGGAGGAGAAGGAAGCCATGTCCGACGAAGAGGTCGAGCAGTGGGAAGATACGATCAAGGGTTCCCTGCTCCGGAAGGACAAGGATCTCTACACGGTGATGCAGTGTATGACAGGCGCGATCAATAAGGGCTACGATATCGGCGGCGAGACACTGTATCTTGTCAACTTCGGTATCGGCACAGGCAGCTATTTTGACACGAAGAAAGCAGAGCGCAACGCGCTTCATATTATGGGTGACAGTGATGATGACAAGTATTCCGATGAGAAGAACAAGCTCAAGGAAGCGATCGCAGCGGATCCTGACAAGGTGATCGAGCTCTTCACGACGATGAGTAAGGAGATGTACAGTTCTCTCCACGATACGATGGGGAGTACGGAGTACAGGAGCATCTACAAGGTGTACGACGACAAGCGCATGAAGAACGAGTACGACGACTATACCAAGAGGATCAAGGAAGCGCAGAAGAAGCTGGATGCCTACGAGGATAAGTGGTACAAGAAGTTCTCTGCGATGGAGGTGGCGCTGTCAAAGCTGCAGTCGAGCCAGAATTCCCTCGCAAGTATGCTGGGACAATAATGAAGGAAGCAATATCTGTTGATATAGGTGGAAATGGAGTACAACGCGGATCCTGGGCGGGATCCGCGTAGAAAGAGGGAAATGCATGCTCAAACAAAATGGATATGCACAATATCAGAATGCGAAGATTATGACGGCTTCACCGGCGGAGCTGACACTGATGCTCTACGATGGGGCGATCAAGTTCGGAAACGTGGCAATTCTCGCCATGGAAAACAAGGATCCTGCAAAGGCGCATGAGAATATCGTCAAGGTGGAGAAGATCATCCAGAATTTCAGGGATACGCTTGACAGAAAATATGCGGTGTCGCAGGAGTTTGAAAATGTGTACGTATATCTGTTGAGACGGTGCCATGAGGCAAATGTGGCGAAAGATCCCGAGATCATGGAAGAGGTGTTAAAGCATCTGCGTTCCATGAGGGACAATTGGAAAGAGGTCATGAAGAAAGTGGCCGGAGATAAGAGCAATCCCGTTGCGCAGGCGAGAGTGGCAGGCGGGCAGGGTAATCTGGGCGCTTACAAGAGGACCGGAACCTGATCGGACAGTTCGTCTGGTACAGTATGGAAGGGGAACAGACATGACAGAAAACTATCTGCAGATTATGACAGAAAGTCTGGAAAAGAAACTTGAAGTACTTGACAAAGTCTATGAGATCAACAAACGTCAGCTGGAGGTATCGACGAAGAGACCGTTTGATGCGGAGGCATACGATGTGGTCATGGACGAGAAGGGTGAACTGATCGAGGAACTCAACCGGCTGGATGACGGATTCACATCGACCTATGAGCTGGTCAGGGAGGAAGTGCAGGGCAATCCCGACAAGTACAGGGAGAAAGTTCAGCGGATGCAGGATCTGGTCAGGGAAGCGGTTGCCAAAGGTGTCTCGATCGAGGCGCAGGAGCAGCGCAATAAAGCATCGATGGAAGCAGCATTGACTTCGAAACGTCAGGAGATCAGGGAGCGGAAAGTGACAGCGAGTGCGGCGACGAAGTATTACAGCGCTGTCAGCAGGTTGAATACAGTGGATCCACAGCTGATGGATCACAAGAAATAGGAATGTTATAACGTCATGGATGACGCGCAGGCATGTTGGAAACCGCATGCCTGCGCGTCTATTTATGCGCAGGGGTGCGTAGGGAAATTAGCAGCGCTGCTGCACGCACCCCGCGCGCGAGTATGGGAAGATGCCTCTTCCCTGCTCGAGTTTCATTAAAAATATTGCGGACTGCAATAGGGTCAGGGAGGAACAGAGATATGTCAAAAGTACCGGTATCGGTATGTATCATCGCGAAAAACGAGGAGAAATTTATAGAGGACTGCCTGAAGCATCTGCTGCCGTACGGCATGGAGGTGATCGTGGCGGATACAGGATCCACTGACAGGACGAGGGAGATTGCGGAGAAATATGCCGACAAGGTGGTTGATTTCGAGTGGGTCAACGACTTTGCGGCAGCCAGAAACTACTGTGCCTCCTTCGCGTCCAACAACTGGATCCTGGCGATCGACTGCGACGAGATCGTGCAGTCGGTCGACATCAGGATCCTGCGGATGCTGATGCAGAAGCATGTCAGATACACGGGGGTGCTCCGGCTGAAAAACATCACGGATAACGGCAAGGGGAACAAGGGATATGTCAACACGGATGTGCCGCGCCTGTACAACAAGAATTTCTATAAGTTTGATTATTCCATCCATGAGCAGATCGTTCCGCTCGATCCGGCAAAGCGTGATGACGCGATGGACGGCTTTCTGCTCCCGATCGATGTCATTCATCACGGATATGCGCTCGACAGCGAGACCATGAAAAAGAAGCAGGTCAGAAATCTCGAGCTGCTCTACCAGGAGCTGGAATCCGCGCCGGACAAGGGCTATGTCTACTTCCAGATCGGACAGTCGCAGCTGACGCTCTCCGGCGCGCAGGAGGCGATAGAAGCCTACGAGAAGGCGATGGAGCACATACCGGGGCTGGAGAAGTACTATGTGCCGGAGCTGATCATGTCCCTGGCAAACACCTATGCCGACGCGGGCAGGGTGCCGGATGCGCTGGCGCTGATGGAGAAGTATGCAAAGGATTTCAACATGGCAAAATACGTGCATACATACGCAAACATTCTGTGGAAGGACGAGCAGGTGTTGAAGGCGCTGGGAAATTATATCAAGGTGACGACGCTGCCGGATATGGGGACGCTCGGCGGGGAACTGACGGACTGCTATGGCAGGATCATTCAGATCTATGAGGCGTTCGGGGAGAAGGAGATGGCGGAGAACTTCCATCAGCGTTTCCTCGCCTACCATGCGGACAAGGAGCGCGTGACCGGCGCAGAATAATACACAACAAGGGGAGAGAGGTATGTCCAAGCTACCGATTACAGTGTGCATCATTGCCAGAAACGAGGAGGAGCACATAGAGCAGTGTCTGAAACATCTGAAAAAATATGACTGGGAGATCGTCGTGACAGACACCGGATCCACGGACCGCACGAGGGAGATCGCCTGCGAATATGCGGATAAAGTGGTCGATTTTGAGTGGGTAGATGATTTTGCCGCCGCGCGGAATCACTGCGCTTCCTTTGCACAGAACAACTGGATCCTGGTGGTCGACTGTGATGAGTATGTCACCAGCGTCGATGTCAGCGCATTGCGGATCCTGATGCAGCGCTATCCGCGCTATGCGGGTGTGATGCGCCTCACCAACCTGGTTGCGAAGGATAACGGGGAGACCGGGTATGTCTCCGACGATGTGCCGCGCATGTACAACAAAAATTTTTACCAGTATTATTTTCCGGTTCATGAGCAGATCTGCACGACGGAGTCCGGCAAGAGCATGGATTCGCTGGAGGCATTTCTGCTCCCGATGGAGGTGATCCATCACGGATATGCCATGACCGGCGAGGCGATGGAGCGGAAACAGAGGAGAAACCTGGATCTGCTGCAGAAGTTAATCGACCAGGAGGGCGGCAGCGGATATCACTATTTCCAGATGGGACAGTCGTATTTTGTGCTGGGTGACATGGACAGCGCGATCAGCGCATATGAGAAGGGGCTTGGCATGGCGGACAGCGCGGAGCATGTGTATGTGCCGGAGCTGATCATGTCGCTGGCAAAAGCGTACTGCCGCAGCGACAGGTTTCCGGATGCGCTGGAACTGCTGGAAAAGTACAATGCAGTCTACAATTCGGCGAAGTTCACGTATGAGTACGCGAACCTGCTGCGGGAGAACGGCAGGGTCATCAAGGCGCTGATGCTGTATGTCAAAGTGACGACGATGAAGGATCTCGAGACGCTCGGCGAGAGCCGGCTGTCGTGCTATGCCTACATTGTCGATATCTACAGGGGCATGGGAAACATGGAGATGGCGGAGCTTTTTGACCAGAAGCTCCAGCAGTGTGTGGCAGAGAGGGAGCGGGTCATAAAGGAGGTGGGGTCTGGCAGGGACTGAATTGATCTGAATTCATATTTAATACACACAAAAGCTTGTCAGATTACGAGTAAAGTGGCAAATTGCTATAAAACTATATAAATTTACATAAAATTTGAAATAATTAGTTGACATAGTCTGACAATTCAGTTACAATAGAATCATTAAGAGGGTGACATAATATTATATCACCGGCATTAATGTAAAGGATTAACTGTTTTTCACAAGGAGGTATTAGTATGGATATCAAGAGTAGTTTCACCTATGACGGCAAGATCGCAAACGAAGCGTACGCGGCGAAGGCAAGCGCAATGATGGCAAGAGAGAACAAGCTCGCGACAGGACAGAAGGTTTCAGAGCCGTCCTCCGATGCGGCATCGCTCCAGATCAAGTCCAGAACAAGCGAATCCGCAGAGGTGCTCGAGAACATCAACGCGGCATCCAGCGCGGTTGGGGACGTGGCGAGGGCGGAGGAAATGATCCGCGAGGCAAATCGCCGTATCTTAGAGCAGTCTGGTGATTCCGTGCTCGCACAGGCAAACCAGTCGACAGACGCAGTTACAAAACTGTTGGGATAATACTGATTCGTATAAAAAACCGACGCATTGAGCGTCGGTTTTTTAATTGTCTAAATTGTGTATATTTTTGCAAAAATATCTAATATTTACATAATGGTTTGCCGATAATTATACTATAGTAAACCGTCACACAGATCATATTCGGCTGGTGGGCTGTGTGACGATCCCTGAAAAGAAGGGAATAGTGCCGCAGTTGTGCGACAAAAACGAGAAAATTTAGAAAATTTTACATAATAGTCTAAATTTTCAGAAAATAAGGCCGATATATATACTGTAAACGGAGTTACGGAATATATTAACGATAATGAAATTGATCGATTCAAGGGGAATGATCAAAGTAAAATAAAGAAATAAATAATGGGAAAGTTGCTTGGTGAAAGGGATGTCCTGGGCTGCTAAAGGAGGAGAAATTATGGTAGTACAGCACAATCTTAAAGCTATGAACGCGAACAGAATGTTGAACATCAATACGAATGCGTCAGCGCGTTCTACAGAAAAACTTTCAAGCGGCTATCGCGTAAACAGGGCGGCAGACGACGCGGCAGGACTCGCGATCTCAGAGAAGATGAGAAAGCAGATCCGTGGTCTGACACAGGGTTCCCGCAACGCGGAGGACGGCATCTCGGCAGTGCAGACAGCAGAGGGCGCGCTTGCGGAAGTGCAGGATATGCTCCAGAGAATGAACGAGCTCTGCGTGCAGGCAGCAAACGGTACGAACTCCATTACAGACCGCAAGTATATCCAGGATGAGATCGACCAGCTCGTGACAGAGATGGACAGAATCTCGGAGACGACCAAGTTCAACGAGACCTATCTGTTGAAGGGTGACGATACACAGCCGGAAAATCTGGTACATACATTCAACTATATCAAGGGCGACGAGATCGACCAGACAGGACAGTCCAAGGTTGTGAACAGCTCAGGTGCAAAGGTGAAAGTCGATTACAATGGCACGGATAACGTGTATGTTGTCAACGCGGCGAGCATCAGTGCTTCCACCGTGAACAATCCGATGTCGGCAGATGTTGTCTCAAAGGGATCTGACTTCACAAAATACTGCGACGCCGGCACAAAAGTAGGCGCAAGTTCTTCGATCACTGCATTGAAACTGAGTGCGGACTATGCGGTCTTTAAGAATACAAAATTAGATCCGGATGCGCTTGAGATCCAGACAGGTACAAAGAATCTTGTGAGCAAGGATAATAAAGATGCATACATTTATGATGTAAAGACAAAGAATGTCATTCATGTGAAGGCAGGGGAAGACTTGTCAGCGTACGTGGAAGAGATTGCAGGCGAGAAGGGCAAGTATACGATGAAAGAGCAGTACAGACTGCTTTACAATGCTAATGAAAAGGCGACAGCAGTTACAGATACTACATTAGGTCATCCGGGAACAAGTGCAGACAAATTAGAGCCCAAGGATCTCATTGGTGCGGTTTCTGAGAATAAACTTTACAATAAGGACGGCGTTGAAGTGTCAGGTATGGGTCTGTACAAATACTTCAACGAGAACGGAGATTACAAGGGAGGTCTGTTCGCAGACAAGGACGCGACATTGAAGATCACAGAGCAGAAAGAGGTAAACGGCAAGACCGCATCCCTGTACTTCGGCGGATATATCAGCAACCTGAGCGAGAAAGTGGTAGCGCCGTTGACATTCAACGTGCACGCAGGTTCCGACTCCGATCTCACCAACAGGATCTCCGCGACGATCGACACAATGTCGGCGGCAGGACTTGGCGTCAACAAGTTGAAGAGCACATCGATCGGTATCGTGGATGAGACCGGTGACAATGCGAGAGAGGCGATCGACGTAGTGGGCGAGGCATTGAAGATCGTATCGACACAGCGTTCTATCCTCGGTGCAGTGCAGAACCGTTTAGAGCACACGATCTCGAACCTGGACAACGTAGTAGAGAACACCACAGCTGCAGAGTCAGCGATCCGCGATACAGACATGGCGGAGGAGATGGTGAAGTTCTCCAACAACCAGGTGCTCATGCAGGCAGGTCAGTCGATCCTTGCACAGGCAAACCAGGCAAACCAGGGTGTACTCTCACTCCTGCAGTAATAGAGCGTGCAATAGGTTTCGTATTCACTCTAACCAACTTAATATACTTACAAAGAGAGCCGTCCGAAATTTGGGCGGCTCTTTTCCTTTGTAACAGTTCGCAGCGGAGTGCGAAGTCCTGGGCTGAACCGTTACGTTCCTTTTGCATTTGGATTGAAATTTATGCTAAAACATATTGACTAAAACGGAAAATAATGTTAAACTGTACAAGTACTTTCTGGTAGATGATACCATAAGTGTACACAGCTCACTCTAACTATTTAATAATGTAAGCGTGCAGGAAAGAATGATCTTTTCTGCACGCTTATATTATTTTCCTCAGATCAATTGTGACCGCAGCGCTTTGACGCCATCGTACCGATGGCGGTAACGATCTTTCAGACATGCTGCAGCATAAATACCTGTTTCTGTGATTCAGGAACCTCGCTGATCGCCTTGTCCAGCTCGAGGGATTCCTTGTATTCGTTGAGACGGCTGATGATTTCCGGGTTGTTGATGTCCTCCTTGTTGATGACCTGGCGGATGTAGTAGTAAACCAGCAGCTGCAGATCCGTCAGATGGAGGTACATCGGATGGGTGTCGATCTCCTGGCAGAGTGCGCGGAGACCGTCAAGCTGATCGTGTATGGGATCGATGGCGATCGAGATCTGATCTGTGGTGACGATCAGGCGTTCCTTGTATTCGGTGATACGGCAAACTTCCTCCACACTGGGACGGTTGATCCTGGACAGGCGCGCGAGTTCCTTGTCGCAGTGCTCTACGCCTTCCAGCAGTTTGAACATTTTATTGTATGCATTGCACAGCGTTTGCAGTAAATTCTCATATTTCTGCCGATATTCCATATGAATCCTCCTCGAATTATTTACATAATAATACTACATAAGTTATATCGTCAGAATATTCTGAAAACTTAACCTTTTGCGGCACATATTTCACCACAATATTATTGATCATTCGATATTTTTTCAAGAAATAGTTGAGAAATTATGTAAAGTTCGTTACAATGATATCAGGCAAAAATATGATATCATGGAGGATGCGTATGAAATTCAGTTTATGCATGATTGTGAAAAATGAGTCTGCAATATTGCGGGACTGTCTTGATTCCCTGAAAGACATTATGGACGAGATCATCATAGTGGACACCGGCTCCACAGATGACACCAGGAAGATCGCGGCGGAGTACACGCCGTATCTGTATGATTATGTGTGGAACGATGATTTTGCGGCTGCCAGAAATTTTGCTTTCTCAAAGGCGACCGGGGATTACATCTACTCGGCGGACGCTGACGAGGTGTTGGACCGCGAAAATCAGGACAAGTTCAAAGCGCTAAAGCGCGCGATGCTGCCCGAGGTGGAGATCGTGCAGATGATCTATGTGACGGAACAGATCAACCATCCGACAGAAAATTTTGCGCGGGATCTGCGCCCCAAGCTTTTTAAGCGGCTTAGGGAGTTTACGTGGATCGAGCCGATCCATGAGACAGTGAACGTCAATCCGGTCATCTACGACAGTGATATCGAGATCCACCACCGCCCTCAGGGCAGCCACAGCACCAGGGATTTCGGGGTGTTTGAGAAGATCATTGCAGAGCGCGGTGAGCTCTCTGACCGCCTGATGGGAATGTATCTGAGAGAGCTTTACAAGGCGGGGACGGAGGAGGAGCTAAAGACGGCGGAAGGCTTCTTCGAGCGGTCGCTGGTAGGGAAGCGCGCGGAGGGAAAAGAGCTGCTGTGCCGCCAGATGATCGCTGTGCTGTTAAAGATCTACAGGATAGCGGACGACCCGGTCAGCATATTGAGGATCGCCCTGAGCGAGGAGGCGACGATACCGTCGGCGGAGATGTGCATGGAGCTCGGATACTTCTTTATGAAGAAAGAGGATTTCGAGGAGGCGGCGAAGTGGTTCCACAGGGCGGGCTACGACTGCGAGAGTGAGATCGACGTGGCGAGCAGCGGTACGTCTGCCTTCATGGCGCTGGCGCTGTGCTGCAGGAAACTTGCCAAGTCGCCGAGGACAAAGGCACTGCCGCAGCGGGAGTACGAACAGGAATGCGCGAGGCTGACAGAGCAGGCTGCCGAGTACGAACAGCTTGCGAGGGACTGGAAACCGGTGGAGCCAAAACTATTTGATTAGCCAGTAAGTTAATTCATGTTAATTAATATAGAAGCAATTGTTAATATAGAAGCAATTGGGATCAGTTAGGAGAACAGACAATGAACTATGACTATTTGGTAGTCGGCGCAGGGCTTTTTGGCGCCGTGTTTGCCCGTGAGATGAACAGAGCCGGGAAGCGGTGTCTCGTGATCGACAAGAGGGGACATATCGCAGGAAATATCTACACAGAGGAGATCAACAAGATCCACGTCCACAGGTATGGTGCGCATATCTTCCACACATCGGACGCGGGGATCTGGCGCTATGTCAATGAACTGGCGCAGTTCAACCACTACATCAACTCGCCGGTGGCTGTGTATCGGGACGAGCTCTACAATCTTCCCTTTAACATGAACACGTTTGCAAAGATGTGGCATGTGAAAACGCCAAAGGAGGCGGCGGCGCGTATTCAGGAACAGATCGCCGGTCTGGGCATCAGGGAGCCGGCAAACCTTGAGGAGCAGGCGCTGTCGCTGGTCGGCACTGACATATACGAGAAGCTTGTGAAAGGCTACACGGAGAAGCAGTGGGGACGCGACTGCAGGGAACTGCCTGCGTTCATCATCAGGCGCCTCCCTGTCCGCTTTACGTTTGACAACAATTATTTCAACGATCCCTATCAGGGGATTCCGGAGGGCGGCTATACAGCCATGGTGGAAAAACTGCTGGATGGCATCGAGGTCCGGCTTGACACCGCGTTTGAGGATTTTGTCAGAAAGGCTGACCAGAATGACACATATGTCACAAACGACGGGCAGCACGCGTTCAGAAAAGTGCTCTACACGGGCATGATCGATGCATTTTTTGACTATTGCGAGGGTGCGCTGGAGTACCGATCCCTCGAATTTCAGACAGAGCTTTTGGAGGGGGAGGAGAACTATCAGGGAAATGCGGTGGTCAACTATACGGAGCGGGAAGTCCCGTATACGCGCATCATAGAGCACAAGCACTTTGAGTTTGGACACCAGCCGGATACCGTGATCACCAGGGAGTACCCCAGGGAGTGGAAGCGCGGTGACGAGCCGTATTATCCGGTCAATGACGAGCGCAATGCCGCGCTGTATCAGAAGTATCTGCGCCTGGCGTCGGAGCAGAAGAATGTCATTTTCGGGGGAAGGCTCGGACAGTACAAGTACTATGACATGGACAAAGTGATCGCGGCGGCACTGGCGATGGCGGAAGAGGAAAAAATTGAGACAGGACAATAAAAAACAGGCGCGAAAGGGGAAGGAAACTTCCTCTCTCTCGCCTGTTTCGTCGTGAGTGCGGGATCTCACATATAAGTATTGTACAGCATGCCTGTATAGATGCTCGTCATATATGGATTGGGATAGCTCGCATTGGGGTTCGAGTAAGCGCAGATCCTCCTGTCGATGTACTCCATGGGATCGAGCGATATCGCGCTCAATTTCCGCAGGATCTGTGAGCCAAAACTCTTTATGGCAGACGCGTCCGTGATCACATCGCTCTTCTGGTAGTCGAGTGTGGCATCCTCGTTGACACTGATGCCGTATTTCTCGAGATTGTAGCTGTGCAGATCCAGGAACTTGTGCAGATCCTTGGACAAAAGCTTTGTGAGTGCAGTCTCCGTCTCGTCATTGATCACGCCGTTCATAAAGCGGTTGTAGCCCTCGACAAAGGTCTCGATATTGTTGGAGAGCGATTCGGCGTCCGGGTACAGACCGATCCTGGCGCTGGCGTTATTTGCACTGGTTACCGCAGACGCGTGCGCCGTGATCCGGTCGGACATGGACGCTGTGCCTGCAGCGGAATTTTCGGGATGCAGGGTCACGTGATATGCGCCGTGCACGTTGAAGGTGTTGGAGTAGGAGGATTCCTCGTTTCCGTTGATGCTGTATATTGCATTGGTGGCTTCCTTGATCGTTTTGTTCAGCCCCAGATAATCAACGATGCCGCTGCGGTAAGTGGTGTTGTCATCCTCGATCGAAAAATGGCGTTCTCCCTGAACCGGAAGACCGTAGGCATCGGAAGTCACCTCCAGCGCCGCAAGCCCGCGCGTCTCGATAACCTTCGCCGACACCCCGATATCGGAGTTGTTGATCAGGCGGGAGAGCTTGTTCTGGAGGTCTTTGTTCGTGTCGCCCTCATGTATGTTGAACTGCAGTTCGTAGTGGAGCTTGTTTGTCAGGATATCAAAGGAATAACTGCCCGGGTCGAGTGAAACCGGCTGGTTTGTCTTCAGGAATTTGCTTGTGTTGACCTGCGGCGAGGCAAAATTCTCGACCTCGAGCGTAAAGTCTGTCGGCACCTCCCCCTCGGCATCGTCCGGCTCGTACTCCACACTCGCCAGCGATTCATTGTCGCTGTAGGCGGATTTCATCGAGAACAGGTCATCATCCTCACTGAGCGAGCCGATCGTGCGCTTTAAGCTGTTGGCGCTTTCCTTCAGGTGGATCGCATATGCGATGGAGCGCGGCGTGGGATCCGTGAGATAGAGCGGGGCAAAGCGGTTTTTCCACTGGATGGTGCTGTATAAATTCTGCAGCTCGCTGGAATCGTGCATGGCAAAGCGGGAGTTCCGCCTGTTATATTTCCGGTTGGAATCGCTGTTGTCACTGCTCGCATAGGTAGTCATGTACTGATCCAGAGCCTGCAAAGTGTTCATGGTAACTGACATAGAATGTCCTCCTTCCCTGGGTAATGAATTCGGGTCTTATGTGAACTTGTTTTTGAACACATAATTGAATGTAAAATTCAATAAACTTCCCTGTTTTAGAGCGATACATGACTTGAATTGTGCGAATATTCGCAAAAATGTTATGTATATCTCTTTTTAAATTTAACTTATCACGAATTGTGTGAAAATGCAAGGGGTTTGCCCCGGAAAAATTGAAAAATTTTTCCACAATTGTGTTTGATTACTGAAAATAACATGAAATGTTTCAAAAGCAGGCACAAAAGGAAAAATACAAAACACGGCAAAATTAATATTGACGCAGAGCGATCCGTATGGTATATTGGAAAAGCAAGATGAATCAAGAAGTCTTTTTTTTATGCAGTTTTGGGATCTTTCAAACAGAGCCTGTGCGCAGAAAAACGGGCGGCATCCTGCATGGTTGAAACAAACTGATGGTCATATTTTAGAACGCTAGCGGAGGTGGAATTATGCGTACAAAGATTACATTGGCATGTACAGAGTGCAAACAGCGTAATTACAATACTACAAAGGAGAAGAAGACCCATCCTGACAGAATGGAGATCAAGAAGTATTGTAGATTCTGCAAGACTCATACGCTGCACAAGGAAACAAAATAGGCAATCGCATCAAGTGGACACGAGGATCGCAAAGGGATCAGAAATAGGAGGCACATGATGGCAGATTCAACAAAGTCAGCTAAAAAAGAAGCGAAGAAGGACAGCTTTTGGAAAAGCGTAAAAACAGAATTTAAGAAGATCGCCTGGCCTGACCAGAAAGAAACCGTGAAGCAGTCTGTGGCAGTGCTCTGTGTTTCGGTCGCGGTAGGACTGATCATTACCTTTTTGGATACCATCATTCAGTATGGTATTAACTTCCTGACAAGTATCGGCGTGTAGAAGAGGTGATTAATATGGAAGAAAAGAAAAGGGCAGTAGCAAAAAAGCTCATTACTCCCAATATGCAGGAGTGGCTTCCTGTATCGCCAAAGATGCCGGAAAAACCGTATGAGGAACAGGCAGATCCTGAGACAGGTTCGGAGATGACAGCGCCTGAGGTGATGTATGAGGAGCCGCAGGAAAACGATGCCGCCGAAGAAAATACTTCCGGGGAGACACAGATCCAGGAGGAGGAGCCCGCAGTGGAGCCGGTCGAGGAGGAGCCTCACAGCAGAGTGGCGCTCAGCGACAACAAGAGCGGTCTCGGCATGGGCTGGTATGTAGTCCACACATACTCCGGATATGAGAATAAGGTAAAGGCAAATATCGAGAAAGCGATCGAAAACAGGCATCTTGAGAATGAGATCCTCGAGGTGAGGGTGCCGCTCCAGGATGTCATGGAACTCAAAAACGGCGTGGAGAAAACATCGCAGAAAAAGATGTTCCCAGGTTATGTGCTCCTGCACATGGATGCGGACAACAACGACGCGTGGTATGTCGTCAGGAATACAAGGGGTGTTACCGGGTTCGTCGGACCGGGAAGCAAGCCGGTTCCGCTCACGGAGGCAGAGCTCAAAGCGCTTGACTTTGGCGTTGACACTACGGTTGAATTTGCAGAGGGCGACGTGATCAGTGTCACGGCGGGCGTGTGGAAAGATACCGTCGGCACAGTCCAGAAGATCGATGCTTCCAGACAGACGCTCACGATCAATGTCGAGATGTTCGGGCGTGAGACGCCGGTTGAGATCAATTTTTCGGATGTGAAAAAGATGTGGGATTAGAGACACAGGGGTTTATCGCGCGTGCGGCATCTTTGTGTTGACATTATGAAAGTTATGTTATAGAATGATTAACGGACTTATGTATGCGTGGGAGGGTTATCCGCCCAGACGACCACAAAACAGTTTTGCTTCGGGTAAGACTGAGAATAAATTAGGAGGTGCCTAAAATGGCAAAGAAAGTAGAAGGATATATCAAATTACAGATTCCTGCCGCAAAAGCAACACCGGCTCCGCCGGTTGGACCAGCTCTTGGACAGCATGGTGTAAACATTGTAGAGTTTACAAAACAGTTTAACGCAAGGACAGCAGATCAGGAAGGCATGATCATCCCTGTTGTCATCACAGTATATGCAGACAGAAGCTTCAGCTTCATCACAAAGACTCCGCCTGCAGCAGTTTTGTTAAAGAAGGCGTGCAACCTGAAGTCTGGCTCAGCAGCGCCGAACAAGACAAAAGTTGCTACGATTTCAAAGGCAAAGATCCAGGAGATCGCTGAGTTGAAGATGCCTGACTTAAATGCGGCAAGTCTCGAGGCTGCCATGAGCATGATCGCAGGTACAGCAAGATCTATGGGTATCACAGTAGAAGATTAAGCGGAGGTGAAGTAGAATGAAACATGGTAAGAGATATAATGAATCCGCGAAGTTGATCGATCGCGCAACATTTTATGAGATAGAGGACGCGGTGGCACTGGCAAAGAAGTCGGCTGCTGCAAAGTTTGACGAGACAGTGGAGGTCCACATCAGGACCGGATGTGACGGACGCCATGCGGAGCAGCAGATCCGTGGTGCTGTCGTGCTCCCGAACGGAACAGGTAAGACGGTCAAGGTACTTGTTTTCGCAAAGGGTGATAAGGTAGCGGAGGCGGAGGCAGCGGGTGCTGATTACGTCGGCGGCGATGAGCTCATCCCGAAGATCCAGAATGACGGCTGGCTTGATTTTGACGTAGTGGTCGCTACACCGGATATGATGGGTGTCGTGGGACGTCTCGGTAAGGTTTTGGGACCTAAGGGTCTGATGCCGAACCCGAAGTCCGGCACGGTAACGATGGACGTCACAAAGGCGATCAATGATATCAAGGCTGGTAAGATTGAGTACAGACTTGACAAGACAAACATCATTCACTGCCCGATCGGAAAGGTTTCTTTCTCCGTTGAGCAGTTGACACAGAATCTCAACACACTGCTGGAAGCGATCGTGAAGGCAAAACCGTCATCCCTCAAGGGACAGTATTTGAGGAGCATCACGCTTTCATCGACAATGGGACCTGGCGTAAAGGTTAGTGTAGCTAAGTTCTGATCAAAAACAAGATATCGGAAGGTCTCGTTTGCAATAGAACGAGACCTTTTTCGATATTTCAATACAGGAGCAGGTGGGCAAGTGGCTGGTAAAAGAACGGGAAAACGTACTGTAACAAGAGGATCTAAAAAGAAGAACGGGAACCTGAGAGTGTTTGTCATATCGCTGATGATCGTGCTGGCGGCGGGGAGCCTTGCGATGCTTGGCTACGCTGCCGTGATGCCAAAAGGGGAACCAGAGGCGCCGATCATTGTTGATTTTGCAGGACTCGGACAACAGGACAGCCCTTTCCGGGACGAAAGTGCGGGGACGACGGACGATGCGGCTGCCGGGGAGACTGACAGTCAGCCCGTCTCCTCGGAGCAGGCAAAGCCCACGGTGGAGGATGCGATCGCTGCCGAGAACGAGCGGCTTTTGAATGAAGCGGTTCAGAAGGGACAAAATGTCCATCTCGTAAACTGTGCGGACAGCGGACACGTCACTTTCGCGTTTGCGGGGGATATCCTGCTCGACGATGAGTATGCCATGATGTTTCACTACAGGACGAGAGGCAGTGATATCAACGACACATTCTCGGCGGATCTGCTGGAACGGATGCGCAGTGCGGATGTCTTTATGCTCAACAATGAGTTTCCGTTTTCGTCGAGAGGGACGCCGACGGAGAACAAGACCTTCACGTTTCGGGCAGATCCGGCAAACGTAGAGATGTATGAGCTGCTGGGGGTGGACGTCGTGTCGCTTGCCAACAACCATGCCTATGACTACGGCGAGGAGGCGCTGCTCGACACGTTTTCCACGCTCGAGGAGGCAGGCATACCCTATGTCGGCGCGGGGCGCAACATTGACGAGGCGAAAAAACCTGTGTATTTCATAGCGAACGGGATCAAGATCGCGGTCGTGAGTGCGACCCAGATCGAGCGGAATGCGGTGCCTGACACCAAAGAAGCCACCGCGACAAGCGCCGGGGTGCTCCGCTGCATGGATCCGTCGGCGCTTCTCGAGGTCATCGCGGAGGCGAAAGAAAACAGTGATTTTGTGATACTGTATATCCACTGGGGGACGGAGAGTCAGGCGGAGACTGACTGGCTGCAGGACAAGCAGGCGCCGGTCTATGCGCAGGCAGGTGTGGATCTCATCGTAGGCGATCACCCGCACTGCCTGCAGAAGCTGGATTCCGAGTCGGGGGTCCCGGTGGTGTACAGCCTGGGAAATTACTGGTTTAACTCAAAGACACAAAACACCTGTCTCGTCGAGGTCGGGATAAAGAAGGAAGGGATGGAATACTTCCGGTTTGTCCCATGTATACAGGAAAACTGCCGCACGAGGCAGCTTGAGGGCAGCGAGAAGGCGGAGGTGCTGAACTATATGCGCGGACTGTCTCCGGGGGTCAGCATCGACGATGAGGGCTATGTGACCTTCGGCAGCTGACCGGTTCAGGAATTCAATGTAAAAAGATAGAATAAAAACAGAAAAATGGGTTGACATCCGTATAGAAGGTATGCTATGTTATTAAAGGTTGTAAAACCATGCCGAAGACAGTAGGTGCAGATGCCCCGCACAGAGATGGAGACAGATCTGGCAGAGTGTTCTGCGTAAGTGTATCGCCTACCGAGGAAAGAGTTTTTATGATGATGACTTTTCCTCTCGGTTCATGCGTTGACATAGGACCGGGAGGTTTTTATATGCTATCAGAAACTCCTGTCGGCAGGACGGATGCCTGGAGCCATGTCCGGCGTTCGTCTATCAAATCTATAAGGAGGTAAGAAAATGGCAAAGATTGAATTAAAACAGCCAATCGTTGAGGAAATCGCATCCACAGTCAAAGATGCTGCTACAGTTGTGATCGTAAGCTACAGCGGGATCACCGTTGCGCAGGACACACAGCTGCGCAGACAGCTCCGCGAAGCTGGTGTCACGTACAAGGTATACAAGAACACTCTGATGACTCGCGCGTTTAAGGGCACTGAGTTTGAAGGTCTGACAGAGAGCCTTAAAGGAACGAACGCGATTGCAGTCTGCAAGGACGATGCGACAGCTCCGGCAAGGATCCTGAGCAAGTTCGCCAAGGATTGTCCTGCGATCCAGCTCAAGGCAGGTGTTGTAGAGGGTATTGTTTACGACGAAAAGGGAATGGCAGAGATCGCAAAGATCCCTTCAAGGGACGAGCTCATTTCCAAGTTCCTCGGAAGCATCCAGTCCCCGATCACAAACTTCGCCCGTGTGCTTAACCAGATTGCGGAGAAGGGCGGCGCAGACGCCTGTGAGCCGGCTCCCAAGGAGACAGCAGAAGACGGTGAGACCGTTACGGCGGAAACAGCTGCAGAGGCTCCCGCAGCGGAGTAGTATTGAGGGAACTGTTCGACAAAGAACGGCAGATTTACTTTATATCAGTTCCTGAGAAATGATATCAACAAATTATATTATGGAGGGAAACAATAATGGCAAAGTTAACAACAGCAGAATTTATTGAAGCGATCAAAGAGCTTACAGTTTTAGAGTTAAATGATCTGGTAAAGGCTTGTGAGGAAGAGTTCGGCGTATCTGCAGCGGCAGGTGCAGTTGTGGTGGCAGCTGACAGCGGCGCAGCACAGGTAGAGGAGAAGGACGAGTTTGACGTAGAGCTCACAGAAGTAGGTCCTAACAAGGTTAAGGTGATCAAGGTTGTACGTGAGGCGACAGGTCTTGGCTTGAAGGAAGCAAAGGATCTCGTTGACAACGCTCCTAAGATCGTTAAGGAAGCAGCAGCTAAGGCTGAGGCTGAGGAGATTAAGACAAAACTTGAGGCTGAGGGCGCAAAGGTTACACTCAAGTAGTTTGAACCAAATGATAATGACAGGTCGGGATTGATTCCCGACCTTTTGGCTTTCTGAGTTTTGATCTTATACATATCTCTGATCATTTTTTTATTCCAATTTTTTGAATTTTTTAATTGACTTCAAAAAGGACTTGTGGTAATATCCCGTTTTAAACACTTGACAAAATAATAAACGGCTGAAATCCTTTGTTTATG
>CAJUES010000045.1 GCA_910585765.1 uncultured Lachnospiraceae bacterium
ATACGAAAGTAGTAATGATATGTCAGATTACAAGTATCATATTGGGGTTTATTTGTAGAACTGTGTTTTCCGATTTGCTGGGTACTGAATATCTGGGAATCAATGGTCTGTTTTCAAATATATTGTCTGTTTTAGCTTTTACAGAATTGGGGATCGGGTCAGCGATGGAGTTTAGATTGTATTCTCCTCTTGCAAAAAAAAGTATTGAAACCGTCAACAAGTACATTTCTGTTTACAGGCGATTGTATTTTTGGATCATTGTAATCTTTTTTTTGATCGGAATTTGCGCAGTAAAATTTCTGCCATTTGTAGTTAAAACCTCAGAAATTGATGGCAATATAACTATTATATATTTAATTTTTTTGTTAGATACAGGATTTTCGTATTTTTTTGCTTATAAAAAATCATTGCTGATCGCAGATCAGAAAAGCTATGTGGTTAATATTATTATGCAGATCAGTTTAATCATGAAGAATGGAGTACAGATCATTGCATTGCTTATTATAAAGAGTTTTATATTATATTGTGTGATTGGATGTTTTTTTACATTGGCAGGAAATTATTTTTGTTCTTTGTATGTTGATAAAAAGTATAAGTTTATTCAAATGCAACAAGGAATTAAACTTGAAGAAAAAGAGCGACAGGAATTGATAAAAGATTTGCAGGGTTTATCTATTCGAAGAATATCAGGAACAGCAATTGGAAGTACAGATAATCTCTTTATCTCTACATTTATAGGATTGGATATTATTGGAATTATATCTAATTATAAGTTGATCATAGGAACAATAAGTAATTTACAGGAAATACTATATAACTCGTTAAAAGCTTCTTTCGGAAACTTGTATGTTACTAGTGATGTTGAAAGCACTGAAAAAAATTTTAAGAGAGCTTTTTTCTTTAATACGATTATATATGGATATTTTGGAATAATAATGCTCTTCTTGTTACGAGAATTTATCACAGATGTGTGGCTCTCGAATATATTTTTTTTACCTGACGGCATATTGATAGTTATGCTGATAGAATGGATTATGAGAGGTATACATATACCTATATTTATGCTGGGAAATGCTATGGGTTTATTTTCCCAAAATAGAAATATCATGATTATATCGGCTGTTTGCAATATTATTCTTGATTTTATATTCGTGCAGACATACGGGGTATCAGGACTATACTTTGCAACTATTATATGCAATGGATTACTTTTTGCAAGAGATAATTATGCCGTGTATCATTATGGATTTCACAAAAGTATATTTGGGTATTATGCTCTTTTAGGCAAATGGAGTATAGGTATCGTAATATCGACTATTCTGTCTTATTTAATAAAAGCAATAATAACCGTACATGGTTTCTGGGGAATTATTTTGAAATGGGTATTGATCTCGGCGGCATATTTTGTATGTGTGTTGTTGACAAATATTAAAAATGATGAATTTAAATTTTTTGTTTGGCTAATAAAAGTGCGGATAATAAAAAGGTATTGTAAATAAATTTGGCGATATATGGGACGTCTATGTGGTTTTTCTGATCTGTATTTTGGACTGTAATACAAAAATAGTATTAATTAGTGTTAGGAAGATATATTTGCCCAAAATAGGAGAAAGATGTGGATAAATTAAGTGAGCAAATAGATGAAGACCTAGAAAATAAGCAGATGATTCAAAATTGTGTCTTCATAAAAACGAATTTAATGTTGTTAGTTGTTTTAGGACATAGTGTAAATTTTTGGAGAGGAGACTGGTTTACGGGAAATCCGCTGATTCCATCAATGGGATTAACATTTTTGAGTAAATGGGTCAATTCATTTCATGTTTATGCGTTTACGCTTGTGTCAGGATATCTTTTTGCATATAAAATGAGTGCGGGGGGGTATGTAAGATACTGTGCTTTTTTTAAAAATAAGGCAAAAAGATTATTGGTTCCTTATGTATTCTCTGCTTTAGTATGGGTGGTTCCTATATCCCAATACTTTTTTAAATGGAATCGAACGACATTGTTCGGAAAATATGTGCTTTGCGAAAGTCCGAGTCAGCTTTGGTTTCTTTGGATGCTATTTGATATCTTTATTATTGCATGGCCATTGTGGAAATGGTTGTCGGGAAACGTGATGAAGGGGATCGGAATATCAGTTGTTTTATATTGTATTGGAGTATTTGGATATAAGTTAATGCCAAATTTATTTTGTATATGGATCGCTTGTCAATACATGATTTTCTTTTTCATTGGGATTCAAATTAAAACATATCATTGTAAGGGGACGGGAAGGACTAAAGAGATCTGTTGTTGGAGTTGGTTGATCATATATATTTTTGTTTTTTCATTAGATATGTTAATTGAACAAAATATAAAAATTAGAGGAGTAAGTGCTGTTTCAAAATTAATTACTCATATTGTAGGAGCATTAATGGCGTATACGACATTAGATAATTTGGCTAGATATGTAAAATGGGAGAAAAATAATTTGTTTGTAAAATTATCCAAGTACTCGATGCCGATATATTTGTTTCATGAGCAGTTCATATATATACTAGTGATATTGTTTAATGGTAGAGTGAATCCTTGGATTAATGCAGTAATAAATTTTGGTGGAGCTGTTATAGGATCTTTCACTATTAGTAGATTGTTTATGCGTTCAAAGATAATGAGATTTTTAATTGGGGAGAAATAAATTCTGCGAATAGTTAAATAAAACATATCGTATGTACATATAACGAAATCATAAGTAGAGGAAGTGCTTTATGTGTTTAGAAACTGGCCGATCAGGTAAGAATGTAAAAATACTCAAAAAATGGCAAAAAGCATTACTGGCTTTTGCATATAGTTTTATCATATGTAATTTACTGTGTATGGCATATGAATCAGGACCGGGTGGTTTGTATAGAGACCATGGGGCGACAAGTATGATACATAAACCTAATACCTATTATGTATACGGAAGTGAGGGGTATGGTGTGATCCGTTTTGACAAAAATGGATATAATAATTTTGATGGGGAATTAGATAGATCATATGTCTTATTGATGGGATCGTCACAAGTAGAGGGCGTACAGATTTCACAGAAATGTCACATGACTTCCGTGTTGAATAGTCTTTTGGGAGGGACACAAGAAAACTTAAAAGCTTATAATATTGCTGTTTCAGCCAATTATCTTCCTGAAATCATAAAAGGATTTCAGGCCGGAATCAAAGAATTTCCTGATTCCAGCGCAGTGCTTATAGAAGTGGGATCAACGACATTTTCTATTGATGAATTGGAAGATAGTCTTGATCAGATTGTATACGATTCAGGTTCTGATGGAGCGAACCTGGAGAGGAATCTTACGATGAAGCAACGGGTGACAGGATATATCAAACAGGCACTGCCTCTTGCTAAGCTTATTGTGAGTGTGCAGCTAAAGGATGTAGATTTGCTGGAAGGAAACCCATTTGGATTGTTGCAGGTGTCTTCAACGCCGCAAGAGAAATCAGCAGTAGATAAAAAGCAATATGGTAAAACGTTGGATGATATATTTTCGTTGATTCGGAGTGAATATGATAAACCGATCATAATATTTTATCATCCAGAGGTAGTACTTGGCAGTGACGGCATGGCCATTATCCGTGATGAAGATACATATGACATTTTTATAAATTCATGTGAGAGGAATGGGATTATCTTTGCTGACATGGGTGATGCAATGAGCAATGCATATGAAACGGCGTACATAGTTCCGTATGGGTTTTATAATACGGAGATTGGGAAGGGACATTTGAACGCAAAGGGACATGAAATTATTGCGCAGCAGTTGTATCAGATTTTGGTGGATTTATGGTGAGGAGGGTAAAAATGAATATATTGTCTGTAGTATTTGCAATATTTCTGATACTTCTTTTTGTTACGATTTTATTGACTAAAGATGAAAATTCAAGACAAAATATTCTGCTTGTAGCAAGTTACGTATTTTATGCATATGCGGATGTACGTTTTATGCCTGTACTGTTGGCGCAGACGATTGTTGCGTATAGTTCGGGAAGGGTATTCTCAATTAGGAATACACATTTTAAAAAGTGGATGTTTATAATGGCAATTGCGCTTGAAATTGGAATGCTGGCTACATTCAAATACGATAGACGGATAATGATTAATGCGGGGGGGGGTATGAAAGCCAAAAAATAATGATGCCGTTGGGTTTGTCTTTTTATACATTTCAGGCAGTAAGTTATATTGTAGATACCTATAAAGGAACGATGCCGGTAGAAAAATCTATTAAGAAAGTTGCGTTGTATATAGGATTTTTTCCGCAAATTACTTCCGGACCGATTGTCAAGGCACATAATTTTTTTAGCCAGTTAGAAAAGGAACATCCTTTTAAAATGCAGAATATCATAGACGGCGGACAAATTTTTTTAATGGGAGTTGTAAAGAAAACGGTGGTTGCGGATCGATTGGGACGGGCTGTGGATGCCGTGTACGCAGTGCCGGAAGTTTACAGTGGGATTACCATATTGATGACAACTATAGCGTACTCCATTCAACTGTATTTCGATTTTTCAGGTTATTCAGATATGGCAGTTGGAATTGGAAAGTGTTTAGGATATGATCTGGGAAGAAATTTTAATATGCCGTATATTGCGAGAAATCCGGCAGAATTTTGGAGGCGCTGGCATATCAGTTTGTCGGAGTGGTTTAAGGAATATGTCTATTTTCCGCTTGGGGGAAATCGAAAGAGATTTGGGAGATCCTGCTGCAATGTATTGGTCGTGATGCTGTTAAGCGGGATCTGGCATGGCGCTGGGTGGACTTTTGTATTATGGGGATTTTATCATGGAGTCGGTTCTATAGTGCACAGGCTGGCGATTGAATTAATGAACAGAAAAAACTGGCATGTGCAATCTGTTGCAGGAAAGAAAATAGGCAATGCAGCGTCCATCTTATTGACATTTCTGTTTGTTAATACGGGGTGGATATTATTTCGGGCAGATAGTTTGGATACAGCTTTGACAGTGATGGGCAGGATTCTCACAATGGAAGATGGAATTCAGTATATTTATGTGTATACAATCATTTTTGCAATTCTGCTGGTGATTTTTAGTTTATATGTGATTTTGAGAAAAAACGGAGGAGCATCGTACATTTTTCTTGACTATTCTAAATTTTCATCATGGTTCTTTTTATGGACGGTATTACTTCTAACATTAGCATTTTTCTATTCCGGAGATACTGCATTCATCTATGGAGGATTTTGAGTGACCGGAAAATATTAATATACAAAATTATGATGTATACTGTTTAAATAGAATATATTTGAGAAGGAAAAGCTGCATTGTAAAATAAGTGTTATTTCGTTACTGTACACGCCCCAACTAATTCTGACACAATTTTATGTAATGAAGGCGTAAACAGCAACCCATTTGCACACAAAATGCTAAAGTGCAAGCATTTTGGCGCACGTTTTTCACTACTTTTATTGACGAGTGAACAGTAACGTTATTTCATACTGAGAAAATAAGTTCGAAACAAATGTTTGACAACCGCGATAAGGCTGTGCTATACTACCTGTATCACATGTGAAATAAGCATTACAGGAAGTAACGATGGGAAAGGCAGATATAAGTACAAAGGATTTTTTGAAGGTTTCTGAGATATTTGCAGAGTTATTCAATATGGCGGTGTTTCAGGGAGATGACGGTATAACGCCAGCGGATCTTGTGGAATTAGACAGCGTGACTGACACGGCACTGAATCTTGCGGAAGGGCAGCTGAAATTTGTGGAGCGAGCCAGGGATGTCAAGAAACTTGCAAAGATGGGAATCTGGTTCCGCATCATACTGGGGGTGGAAGGACAGACAGATATCCATTATTACATGCCGGTGCGGAACATGGGGTATGACGCGGCAGACTATGAGACGCAGTGCAAACAGATCAGGACACAGGCACTTGCAGGAGGGATTGACTTCAACCCTGTTAACGGAATTCCCAAAGGGACAAAGATTCTCCCTGTGATCACGCTGGTGTTTTATGTGGGTGAAAAACCGTGGGACGGACCAAGGGAGCTTTACGACATGTTCGATATTCCTGGGGAGAGGAAGGAATGGGCAAAGCGTTACATACCCAATTATCTGCTGCATATCCTGGATGCAAGGCATCTGACTGATGATCAGATCGAACTGTGCAGTGACGACTTAAAGGCATTCTTCTATATGATCCGTGAGGATTACGATGAGGATAAACTCAAAGGGTATGTTGCGAAGTTCCGTGAGACATGGTATGCTATAAGTGCAGTGAAGGATGATAAGCGGTATGCAAAGTATTACGACCAGTCGTTGAAGAAATCTGTGGATGGAGGTGTCAGAGTGGATGCAGTATTGGATCGGATCGAG
This sequence comes from uncultured Lachnospiraceae bacterium, assembly GCA_910585765.1. Lineage (GTDB taxonomy): Bacteria > Bacillota > Clostridia > Lachnospirales > Lachnospiraceae > COE1. Next base: position 6,370 of record CAJUES010000045.1, read on the forward strand.
GCGCGCGGCGAGAAGCGCGGAATAACAATTGGTGAAAAGCGTGGTATAATAATCGGGGAAGATAAGGGTGTCGCGATGAGCGCCCAGGTGTTCAAGGCAGTTCAGTCTGGGCAGCGTGATAATCAGATCATTGCAGAGCAATGTGGCTGTACTATAGAGCAGGTGGTGAAGATACGAAAGGAATTTGAGATTTAATATAGAAAATAGAAGGTCTGGCAAAACTGATGTCAGGCCTTTTATGCACACAGGCACCCAGAGGAAGAATGTCAGCAAAAGCTGACGGGTGCCCGGCGCGCGAGTAGGGGAGAAGATCGTTCCCCTGCTCGATTTTTTTTGGAGGAGAAAATGAAAAAGATCATGTTAGTCTTCGGCACAAGGCCGGAAGCCATCAAGATGTGCCCGCTGGTAAAAGAATTAAGGAGAAGACCCGGCATTCAAGCGAGCGTCTGTGTTACAGGACAGCATCGGGAGATGCTGCAGCAGGTACTTCGATTTTTTGAGATCGAACCGGAGTATGACCTTTCTATTATGAAAGAAGATCAAACTTTGTTTGATGTGACGACAAACATTTTAAATTCAATGAAAACGATATTGGAAGCAGGCAGGCCGGATGTTGTACTGGTTCATGGAGATACCTCCACAACCTTAGCGACAGCGATGGCTTGTTTTTATTTGCAGATTCCAGTCGGGCATGTGGAAGCAGGGCTGAGGACATATGATATCTTTTCACCCTATCCGGAAGAGTTTAACCGGGAAGCGGTATCGATCCTCTCACAGTATCATTTTGCGCCGACAGTTTTGTCCAGGGACAATCTGATCAGAGAGGGGCGAGATGCGCAACGCATATGGATCACAGGCAACACGGCGATCGATGCTTTGAAGTTCACAGTCAGGGAAGCGTACTCTCACCCGGAACTTGTGTGGGCATCTGATTCGAAGCTGATACTGCTTACGGCGCACCGGCGGGAGAATCTCGGTGAGCCGATGCGCCATATGTTCAAGGCGATCCGGCGTGTTCTGGCTGAGCATTCCGATGTGAAAGCGATCTATCCGATCCATATGAATCCGCAGGTCCGCCGGATCGCGGAGGAAATATTCGGTGAGACTTCCGTCGGAGGGAAGGAGGAGCGCATACATATCATAGAGCCGTTGGATGTCCTGGATTTTCACAATTTTATGAAACAGAGTTATCTGATACTTACGGATTCCGGCGGGATCCAGGAGGAGGCACCTTCTCTTGGAAAACCTGTTTTAGTGATGCGGGACACGACAGAGCGGCCTGAAGGGGTTGCGGCGGGAACGCTGAGGCTTGTCGGCACGCAGGAGCGAACGATATATGAGGAGTTTAACAGACTGTTGGGCGACCGGGAGGCGTACTGTGCAATGGCGCACGCCGCGAATCCGTATGGGGATGGACACGCATGTGAGCGGATCGCAGATATTCTGGAGCAGGGTTATACAGGGAATCAGAGAGATGTTTGAGGTGGTATATCGGGATATTTTGAAACAATGGACATCCTGCTGGCAGGAAGCGCTTATGGCAGGGTTTGTGTTTATGGTGGGAAACAGACAGATCGATCGGCTATCGAATCGGCACAATGGGATTGACAGTCTGTTTTTTGCAGACGGCGTGTTCCTTTATTTCCTGCTGTATGTGACGTTGTTTTCGCGTTCGATCGGTTCCAGGCAGGAGGTTGCGTTTTTACCTTTTTCGGGCGATGAGGTGGCGGGCGGAAATTATTACTATCTGATAGAGAATTTCCTGCTGTTCATTCCGTTTGGTTTTCTGTCGGGCGTAACATTGTGTATATATGGAAAAATGTGCAGTATAAAGAAAATTGTATGGTTAGCGTTTCTGACAAGCGTGTCGATCGAGATGTCACAGTATGTTTTCTCCTGCGGAAAAACGGAGACGGATGATGTTATCGCAAATGTCTTTGGGGCTTTCCTGGGCGGTCTGATCGCAAGGCTGGTGAAGTGCGATAAGGCGGCAATTTAGAACAGGTGCAGAAGAGCTGGAAAGAGTGTGAAAATACTTTTTCCAGCTTTTTTTGTCCGAACCCGCTGTCACTTTTTCTGCTTTATGGTATCCTCGATCAGCGCAATGATAGTATCCGTCGAATCCTTGATCTTGCTGTTCTGCATCGCATCGATGTAGGACTGTCTCGTAAAGTACAGTTCATGGACTTTTTCGGTCAAAGTCACAGCCGTGAGGTAATCCTCGTCGGCAACCATGGAAAAGCCCTGGGATTCAAAGCTTTTGGCGTTCAGGATCTGGTCGCCCCGGCTTGCGTGGGCAGGGAGCGGGATCAGGAGGTTTGGCTTGCGCAGCGTCAGCAGTTCGCAGATCGCATTTGCGCCGGCACGCGATATGACGATATCAGCCATGGCAAACAGATCTTTTAAGTCGTCCTTGACGAACTCAAACTGCTTGTAGCCCTGTGTGTTAAGCAGCAGGTTATCGATTTTGTCCTTGCCGCATATATGGACGATCTGAAAATCTTCGAGCAGCTTTGGGAGCGCCTCGCGAACCAGCTTGTTGACCTCGGCTGCGCCGAGGCTGCCGCCGATGACCATGATCACAGGTTTTGCGGTGTCAAAACCACACATTGCAAGCCCCTTTTCCTTATTGCCCTTTGTGAGCTCATTCCGTATCGGAGAGCCTGTGAGGACCGCTTTATCGGGAGGCAGGTTCTGCAGCGTCTCCGGGAAATTGCAGCAGATCTTCTGCACGACAGGGATGCACAGATTGTTGGCGAGCCCCGGCGTCATATCGGACTCGTGGATAATGCACGGGATTTTCTGCAGGGCAGCGGCACGCACGACGGGGACACTCACAAAACCGCCCTTGCTGAACACGATATCCGGCTTGAGGGTCTTTAATATTTTCCTCGCCTCGACAAACCCTTTGAGCACGCGGAACGGGTCGCTGAAATTTTTGATATCAAAGTATCTTCTGAGTTTGCCCGTTGAAATGCCATAGTACGGGATCCGATAATCCTCGATCAGTTTCTTCTCGATGCCTTCGTAAGAGCCAATGTAGTGTATATCATAGCCCATGCTCCTGAGCTTGGGAAAAAGAGCGATATTTGGAGTCACGTGACCGGCAGAACCGCCACCGGTAAAGACGATGCGTTTCATATCTTATAGCCTCCGATTTCTTTTTTCAGTTTATATGATAGTATATTCAAAAAATTTTTATTTTCCATTGTATTGAACAGTTACCATATTTTTCAATTTGGCGCGCCGGTCTTGTACTGCTCGAGTGCGCGCGCGAGCTGGTCGGGGCAGGAAGTGCTCTTAAAGCCGCATTTGATGCCCTTGAGTTTCGAGATGGCCTCATCGATCTTCATCCCGGAAACCAGGGCGGAGATCCCCTGCAGATTGCCGTTGCATCCGCCTGTAAACGCTACTGATTTGATAGTGTCGCCCTCAACCTCAAAATCGATCATCTGGGAGCATGTTCCGTTTGTCTTGTATTGCATAGTTCACACCTTACCTTTCCTGCGTAAAATATTCTAAATGGATCTGTATTCACCTGACTGTTACTATTTTACCAATCCAGCGAAGTGAAGTCAACCAACTTTTAGGAACTGTAGGAAAATAACCGATGCAACTTGCGCAGGATATTTCTTCGAGGTGAAATTGCTAAAGCAATTGTCAAAAAACGTAGGCGTAGCGGGCTACGGCGAGGCTTTTTGATATGCATAATCGGAGAAATAGACAAGTCAAGATGCGTCAGTTATTTTTCTACAGTTCCTTACCATGTTCCTGATCACGCATTGCCAAAGCAGTGAAAAACATGCGCCAAAATGCATAAGCCTGTCTTGGTGGACATACATTAGAGTAACCGTGATCAGAGTGGAGGAGTCGGCGTATGCAGTTTTTTTATATAGATTATATGAACAATGGGAAGAAAGAGCGCAATATCGGATTTCTGCGGGTGGAAAATGACGGCGTGAGCGTGGGGCTCAGAGGCGTACCGCTGCAGTGCGGTGACTGCTGCAAGGTGTATGCAGTCAATATCCATGACGAGAGGATCCTTTTGGGGGATATAGCTGTCAGATCAGGGTACGGCATGGAGAAAATGAAGTGGAACGACAAAGTGGATTTTGCGCGGTGCATGCGGGTGGAGATACCGCTGTATGGAACGCGCATGGGCGTCTGTGTGCTCCGCGACGACTACCCCTCGCAGGACATCGCAGCACCTGTGGCAGAGAGCGCGCAGATCCATGTGGCAAAAAGTGCGGACCGCCCCGGGCAGGCAGTGTACGAGGAGCTTTGCGAGGAGATCTGCGAGGACAAGTGGCAGCAGCTGTGCAGGATCTACCCCGGGATCCACATCTGCCGGGATGCGCAGAGCATACTGATACGGCCGCGGGATGCCGTCGTGCTGGCTGAGAAATACCATGAGCTTGCGACAAACTCGTTTGTGCTGCACGCGTACTACAATTACAGGCAGCTGCTGCTGTTCCGCTATGCGCAGGGCGATGCGAAGTATTACCTCGGCGTCCCGGGGGTGTATTATGAGCGGGAACAGCGCATCGCGCAGATGTTTGGATTCGAGGGATTTGAGAACGGGGAGGCGCGCATGCAGCAGGATGCCGACAACAAGCTGTACAAAGGGTGTTTCGGATATTACATGAAGCGCGTGGAAATTTGATCCGGTACAGACTATCATTTCGACGGTGTTTTTGCTATAATCAGATATGTAGCGGTAGGAAATCATGGAATTGGAGAAAGAATAATCATGGCAAAAAAGAAAGTATACGCCGTCAGAAAAGGGAAAAAGACAGGTCTTTTTCAGACATGGGATGCGTGCAGGGCATCGGTTGACGGTTATCCCGGGGCAGAGTACAAAAGTTTTCTCTCCGTGGAGGAGGCGCAGGCGTATTTGAACAGACCGGCGGATCTTTTGCCGGGCGCGCGCTCGTCGGCGGGAACAGACGGCGGAAAAAATGAGGAGGATCAGGTCGTGGCGTACGTCGATGGCAGTTTTAATAAAGACATCGGCAGATATGCGTTTGGCTGCGTGCTCATCAGGCCGGACGGCGGGATCGTGCGGGAGTCCGGCAGCGGTAACGACCCGGAGTCGCTGCAGCTGCGCAATGTCACAGGGGAGATGCTCGGGGCGATGTACGCGGTCCGGTGGTGCGCGGTCAACGGATATCCCGCAGTGCGCATATGCTATGATTATATGGGCATCGAGATGTGGGCGGTCGGCTCGTGGAGGACAAATAACAGCCTGACGCAGAAGTATGCGGCGTTCATGCGGGAGAGCGGCAGCCGGATCCGGATCACCTTCCAGAAGATAGCGGCGCACACAGGGGTCGAATATAACGAGGAGGCGGACAAGCTGGCAAAGGCAGCGCTCGCGGAAGGGAAAGCGATCCCAAAGATCAAAAGAGTCGGAAGCGAAGGGGATTAGAGGGACATGGGGAATGTATTGGAGCTCTTTGATGAGAGGACACAGAGGTGGTTTCAGGGCGCGCTCGGAGAGCCGACGCCCGTGCAGGAAAAGGCGTGGCAGGGCATCGCGGCAGGCAGCCATGTGCTGGTTTCCGCGCCTACGGGAACGGGAAAGACGCTCTCTGCGTTCCTCGTTTTTCTCGACCGTATGAGACGGCAGGCGCAGGAGGGCACGCTCGGGGAGTCGCTGCAGCTGATCTACGTCTCCCCGCTGAAATCCCTGGCGGCGGATATCCGCGAAAACCTGCGGCGCCCGCTGGAGGGCATAGGCGCGCAGGAGGAGATCACAGTCGGGATCAGGACGGGGGACACGCCGCAGCGGGACAGGCAGTACATGGTGAGGAGACCGCCCCACATCCTGATCATCACACCGGAATCGCTGTATCTGATGCTGACCAGCAAGACGGGGCAGAACGTGCTGGCGACAGCGAAGGCTGTGATCGTGGACGAGCTCCATGCGCTGATCGACACGAAGAGAGGCGCGCATCTGATGCTGTCCCTCGCGCGGCTGGATCATCTGTGCGGCTGTCCGCTGCAGCGGATCGGGCTGTCCGCGACGATCGCCCCGCTCGAGGCTGCCGCAGAATACCTGGCGCCGGAGCCGGTGATGATCGCATCGCCCGCCATGACCAAGGAGATCCGTCTGGAGGTGCTGGGACCGTACGCGGACGCCGTGAAGGGCAGGCGCAAGGACCCCGTGTGGGAGGAGCTGGGGGCTCTCGTATTCCGGTACTGCCAGGGCAGCCGCAGTGTGATCGCCTTCGTCGAGGGCAGGCGGTATGCGGAGAAATTGGCGTATTACGTCAATATCCTGGGCGGAGAGGGATTTGCGCGGGTCCATCACGGCAGTCTTTCCAAGGAGCAGCGCATCGAGACGGAGGAGGCGCTGCGCGACGGGCGGCTGCGGCTCCTGTGCGCGACATCCTCCATGGAGCTGGGGATCGATGTGGGGGAGATCGACCAGGTGCTCCAGGTGGGCTGTCCGCGCACCGTCTCCAGCACGATGCAGCGGCTCGGGCGAGCCGGGCACAATCCCGGGCGGACCAGCGTGATGTATCTCTTCCCCAGAACGGCAGCGGAATGCGTGTCCTGCGGTATGACGGCGCAGCTTGCGAGGGAGGGCGGTGTGGAGCAGATCAACCCGCCCTCGCAATGCCTCGACGTGCTCGCCCAGCACCTCGTCTCCATGGCGGCGTTTCGGAGCTACGCGGTGGACGAGGTGATGGAAGTGCTGCCGCGCGCATGGAATTTCCGCGCCGTCACCAGAGAGGACGTGCAGTCCGTGCTGCGCATGCTGTCCGGGGATTACGAGCATGAGCACGATATTCCGGTGCGCCCGCGGATCCTGTACGACAGGATCCACGACCGCGTGGAGGGGGACGGCTACAGCAGGATGCTGGCGGTCTCGGCGGGGGGCACGATCCCCGACAAGGGGCTGTACACCGTGAAGACAGAGGAGGGTGTCAAACTCGGAGAAGTCGACGAGGAGTTTGTGTACGAATCCCAGCGGGGCGACCGCTTTATCCTCGGCGCGTTCGCGTGGAAGATAACGAATATCAGCAGGGACATCGTGACCGTGGTGCAGGCTCCCGTCGAGGGTGCGAGACTGCCGTTCTGGAAGGGCGAGATCAAGGGGCGCGACAAGCGGACAGGCGAGGCGTTCGGGCGCATGTTCCACGGTTTCCAGGAGGCGTATGAGGCGGGGGGCCTGCAGAAGTCCCTGATGGCGCTGGGACTCGACGAGACAGCCGTGTTTCTCGCGTCCGGCTATCTGGAGCGACAGCTCAAGGCAGCGGGGAGCCTGCCCGATGACAGGACGATCATAGCGGAGCATTTCAGGGATTCATCCGGGAACAGCCAGCTGATGTTCCACTCGCTGTTCGGGAAGCGGATCAATGCGCCGCTGGCGCTGCTGGCGGCACAGTGGGTGCGGGAGCGGCTGAGCGGCGAGATCGGCAGCGTGGACGAGGAGGACGGATTTCTGCTGTACTCTTACGGGCGGGAGACACTCCCGGAGGGGGTGCTCGAGGGGCTTGATCCTGACACTTGTGTCAGGAAACTCGAGATCATGCTTCCGGCGACGCCTGTCTTTAATATGGCATTTCGGTACAACAGCGGGCGGGCGCTGATGATGGGCGTCCGAAAGAACAGCCGCCAGCCGCTCTGGCGCCAGCGGCTCAAGAGCGCCGAGATGCTCGAACAAGTCGTTCGCGAGGAGGCGCATCCGCTGATACGGGAGACCAGGCGGGAATGCATGCAGGAGCTGTGGGATGCGGAGGGCGTGAGGGAACTGCTGTGCGATATCCGCTCGGGCGTCGTGGAGGTGCGCGAGATTTACACGGAGCTGCCCTCACCGATGTCGCTGCCGCTGCAGTGGGCGCAGGAGGGGGCTGCCATGTACGACTATTCGCCCACACCGCGCGGGATCCACACGGCAGTGGAGGATGCGCTGCGATCGGAGGAGAAGCTTTTGCAGCCGGGCAGCCGGGAGCTCTCGCAGGTGCAGGAAAACATGCTATTGCGGCAGAGACTGCCAAAGGACGCGGGGCAGCTCCATGCGCTGCTGATGACGGAGGGCGATCTGGCGGCAGGGGAGCTGGATGTTCCTGTGGAATGGCTGGAAAGCCTTGCCCAGGGCGGCAGGGTGCTGTACCTGGAACAGGGATTGTGGATCGCCGCGGAGGAGGCTGACGTGTATGAGAAGGCGCTCGGCGGGATCGGCGCCTGGCAGCAGACAGGCGGCAGTGTGCCCTGCGAAGGGGAGACCGGGGCTGCGGCGTCTGACGACACAGCGGTCTGTGAGGCGCAGCTGCGCATCGTGAGGCGTATGCTGCGCTACCGGGGCGCTGCGGACGCGGGGCAGACGGCACAGCGCTACGGCTGGCATCCGGCGGCAGCGGAGGAGATCCTGGAAAAACTGTGCCAGCGCAGCGATGCCGTCAGACAGGAGGACAAGTACTACCACGTGGAGCTGTACCGGCGCGCCAGGGTGCAGACGCTCAAAAACAGGCGGGAGGAGATACGGACCTGCCCCGCGGAGACGTACGCGGCGCTGATGCTCTCGCACATGGAGTCGAGTGCTCCGGCGGATGAATGCCTTGCCAGGCTTCTGAGACTGTACGCGGGGACTACGATGCCCGTTTCCTATTGGGAGGGGATTCTGTTCCCGCGCTGGGTGAACGGCTACCGCGGGGAAAAGCTCGACGCCTGCCTCGCGCAGGGGGAAGTGTTCTGGCATATGGAGGGCAAAGGGGGACTGCGCTTTGACCTTCAGGAGGGGATCGACTGGGACGCTTCGACGGATGTGCGGGAAGCGATGGCAGGAGAAAGCGGCCTGACCGAAAAAGAACAGCTGGTCTATCTGACACTGCAGCGGCGCGGGGCAAGCTTCATGCAGTCCCTGAACGGGGTGCTCGGCGGAGAGCCGCCCTACGATACCCTGATGTCCCTGCTGGAAAAGGGTATGGTGTACGCGGACAGCTTTGTTCCCGTGCGGCAGTGGACCGAGAGGGAGAAGGCGGGGAAGGCGACGGCGAAGCAGCGCGTCAGCATGCGGGTGAAGGCGATGCGCGCCGGCAGATGGGACATCGTGAGACCGCTGCGGGCTGCGGACGACAGACAGTCCATGGCTGAGACGCTGGAGAGATGCTTTGACCGCTGTCTGATCCTGTGCAGGGAGACTGCCGCGGCGTGCGGGGTTTCGTGGCAGGATGCGCTGTCCGTGCTCCGCGTGTGGGAGTACACAGGGCAGGCGCGGCGCGGATATTTTGTGGAGGGATTGTCCGGCGCACAGTTCATCCGCGGAAAGGATTACGCCTCCATCACAAGAATGCTTGAAAAGAACCGGCAGATGCAGCCGGGACCGCCGGTCTGGGTGAATGCGGCGGATCCGGCACAGTGCTGGGGCAAAGTGCTGTCCCACAGGGAGGGGCGGAGCTTTATGAACGTGCCCGGAAATGCGGTCGCCTGTCATGGCGGAATGCCCGTGGCAGTCCTGGAACGTCAGGGGAATATCCTGCGCGTGTTTGAGGAGACGCTTATAAATGAGTGTCTCGAGACGTTTGCGCAGGAGTACAGGAAAGGGCGCATCTTCCCCGGACTCAAGCGCGTCCTCGTCAGGAAATACCCGGAACAGGCCAGGGAGGCACTGACGCGCGCCGGCTTTTTCCGGGAGATGCAGGACTATGTGCTGTACCGATAGAGCGTTCTTATCCTATGCCCGCTGTCTCAATAGTACCATAGTACTATTGAGACAGCGGGCGGCTTCCTATATGCTTAGTAAGTGCTGTTCACCGCGCGGGGACAGCGCGAATAAGCATATATGAGGTATTGTTATGAAAAGAAGGACAAGAGAGATCCTGGCATGTGTGCTCGCGGGGAGCGTTCTGCTGGGCACGCCCGCATGTACAAGGGCAGCGGAGGCAGTGGCGGTACAGAGACGGACAGACTGGGAGCGGCAGGCAGCTGTATCGACAGACCCGCAGGCGGAAGCGTGCGGCGGGGAGACCGGGAGTGTGCCCAAAGACAGAACGGGAGCACTGACATCGGAGCGCATATCATCAGAAAACGTATCAGAAAGTGCATCGGACAGCGCATCAGAAATCATGTCAGAAACAGCATCAGAAACCACATCAGAAACAGCATCAGAAAGCGCATCGGAGGACGCATCGGAAACCATATCAGAAACCCCGTCAAAAACATCAGAAAGCGCATCGGAGAAAACATCGGAAAGCGCATCGGAGAAAACGTCGGAGGACGCATCGGAAATCATTTCAGAGGCCAGATCAGCGGACACACCGGAAACCGCATCATACAGATCAGAAACAGAACCGGGATCGATGACCGAGGAGTGCCAAAAGACGCAGGAGGAGCCGGAAAAGGACAGTGCGCAGGACGAGTGGGTGGAGCTCCCGGCAAGCCGCTTTACACCCGAGATATCCGCGGAGGGGGATCTGGATTACAGGACGTACATGGACAGAGCGGACGAGTTGATGATCCCTGTCAGGAGATCGGAGATTGAACAGGATATCCCCTTGAGGATCAAGCTGAAGGACAGCCCCCTGCACGACAGCGATTTCTATATCGAGCTTACCAAGGACGGACAGGTGCAGCAGTACGGCTATGCGGAGTGGATCCGCTATCTCGAGGGCTGCCATGGGTGGGTGAACGGCGAGACAGCGGTGAAGCTGAGCGACACAGGCAGGAACTACTTTGACTCGATTCGGGTCAGAGAGCAGGGGAGCACAGCGGACAGCGGGCAGCGCACGTACACGGTCTGGGCGGAAAGATCCGGCGTAAACGCAGATACATCAAATGCGGAGAACGGCACAAGGACTTACACGCTGGGAAGGGACACGCAGAAACCGGTTTTGACGGAGCTGCGAGCGGACAACCAGTGCTATGAGCCGGCAGGGACGGACACCGAGCAGTATTTTCCGCAGGATTTTGTGCTGAGCGGCACCTTCTGCGACGACGCCAGCGGTGTGCAGCGGATCGAGTACACCGCGGACATCCGGGCGGGGGAGGATTCCGTCTGGATAGAGATAGAGACGGCGGACACACAGCGCGCGGAGGCGGCGTGTGCAGTTGATTTCGAGATAGCGCTCGCGGACGGGTGCTATCCCGCGCTCGCGGTGCGGGCGCACGACAGGGCGGGAAACGTCAGTGACGTCAGGCGGTATGCCGGCGATGCGGGCGGATATATCAGCGTCGTGGTGGACAGCTCCGCGCCCGTGCTGCAGTTTGACGTGACGGCGGATGGGCAGCCCTACAGCGGTGAGGCGGACAACTGGACGAACAAGGACGTGCGGATCAAGGTCGCACCCGCCAAAGACACCTGCCCTTATGCGGGGATATACCGATACGAATATGTCTATATGAAGATCGGCGAAACGATGGCGGATGTGTCGGATAAATGGACAGTGCTTCCCGCGCAGGACAGCTCGCCGGCAGTTCTCACCGTCGCGGAGGACAGAAACGGCTACTATCTCTTCCGCGCCATATCCCGATCCGGGGTGGAGACGGCAGCGGATGCGGGACAGCGTATTCTGATACAGCACCGGGCGGCAGGGATCAAACCGGTCATCGTGAGCGGAGCGGACGAGGAGAAGCGCAAAAACGGTTGGTACAACAAGCAGTCCGGGACGCCGCAGATCCGTTTTGCGTATCCGGATTATGACACGGGTGTTCTGTCGGGGGAGTACGACGCGCCCATCACCCTGCACTACGAGCTGTTCCGGAGCGATTTTGTTCCCGATATGCAGGAGCCGGAAGCGCCGGAGCAGGATGCGGCTCCGGACAAGACGGACAGCGTGCCGGGAGCGGAGATCACGAAAAATAAGGCGGTGATCGGTGTCATGAGCTGCGCAGATGTGACTGTCAATGACGACGGGAGACGGGAGTTTGTCCTGACCAGGGACGATCTGGATCGCCATGTCGTCGAGCTTGGCTCCGATGACGGATTCTACACGCTGAGGTACTGGACAACGGACAATGCCGGCAATCAGTCCCAAAAGCAGGTACATCACTACAAGGTGGACTGCCACGAGCCGACGGAGCTCACAATGGAGCTGGCGGGGAGCGCGTTTGAGGTGGGCAGGGAGCCGTCGGTCACGTACAGGCGGTTTTACCGCGACACGGTATCGGGCAGCGCGGGCGCACAGTACGGCATCAGCGGCAAAGGTTCCCTCACGGTCAGCAGGGTCAAAAGAATCGGCGAGTGGAAGAACATGGGACGCGACGGCTCCGGGGATGCGGACACGTTCAGCATCACCCCGAATACGAGGTGTTTTCTTTATATCAGGGCGGAGGACGAGGCAGGGAATGTCACGGAGGGCTGGACGAACGGCATTGCTGTGGATAGCATGGCGCCGAACGAATCGCGTGGCGGAGACGGAAAAGAGCTGACGATCGCGCCTGTGGGGGCGAACGAGCACGGATTTTTCAACGCGGATATCGCCGTTGACATCCGCGTCATGGACGCGCCGGAGGACGACAACTGCTCCGCGCTGCAGTCCGTGACAAGCACCGTCGGAAGAGACGGGGAGAACACCGTCGCAGGGCAGGAGCTCTTTTCGTTTACGAAGGAGGCGCCGACGGAGGATGAGCTGACCGCGGCGTCCGGTTTTGAGGGCACGCAGCTGATCGACGCGGCGGCAAACGAGAGCAATGAGGCATATATAGAAGTCACCGCCACCGACAGGTCGGGGAACACAAAGACATCGACGCGGCTGTTGAAGATCGATGTGACAAAGCCCGAGGTCGATATCCGCATCGACAGGCAGGACGCGCGCAATGGAAATTATTACTGCCGGGAAAAAACGGTGACGATCTGTGTGCGCGAGCGAAACTTCGACCCCGGCGCAGTCAGCGTGGCGGTCACAAGAAACGGCGAGACATCGGAGATGGTGTTGACGGACTGGACGAGTGACGGGATTGAACACTGCGCAGTTTTCACACTGGCGGAGGACGGCGAGTACAGCATCACGGCAGGCTGTGTCGACCTGGCTGATAACGCGTCGGAAGTGGCAGTGTCGGAAACATTTGTCATCGACCGCACCGCGCCGCAGATCGCGGTTGCGCTGGATGACGGGCGGGAGGCGCAGTCAGCGGACAGGGAGTATTTCGGCACAGGCGTCACGGCGGTGATCACGGTGACAGAACACAATTTTCGCGAGGAGGATGTCGTGGTATATATGACACCCGTGTCAGAAAAGAGAACGTGGAGCCATGACGGGGATATCCACACACTGCGGATATCGTTTGAGGGGGACGGGTTCTATCATATAGAGTGTGCCTATGCGGATATGGCTGGCAATGCGGCGGACACAGTGATGCGGTCTTTTATCATCGATACATCCGCGCCGCAGATCCGCATTGACGGCGTTGCGGACGGCTCTGCAAACAGCGGTGCGGTCCTGCCCGTGATCACGGTGTCTGACACCAACATAGAGCTGTCGGACATAGCGCTGACGGTGAGGACGGGCATCGGCGATCTTGTCGTGAACACGGTGGAGACGGCAGTGATCGGCGAGGGGGACGGCACAGGGTATCGCCTGACGCTGACAGACATGACGCAGCAGGCGGACAATCTCTACTATCTCACCGTGTCCGCGCGCGATAAAGCGGGAAATGAGGCAGAGCGCACCTGCCGCTTTTCCCTGAATCGGAACGGATCGGTGTATGATCTGTCGGCGTTTGTGCGATTGATGGAAAAACAGTACAACACATATGACGAGATCCGCGATATCCAGGTCATCGAGATGAATGTCGACACGGTTGAGGACTTCGAGCTCTATGTGTCTCGCAACGGCGCGATCGGGTACGAGGCGGACTACACGAGCAGAAGGAGCGGGTCGGCAGATACCGGGTACACCTACATATATCAGATCTGTAAAGAAAATTTTGCCGAGGAGGGGATCTACCGCATCAGCCTGTATTCCAGGGACAGGGCGGGAAACGAGGTGAACAACACGACCGAGATCCACGGGGAGGAGATCGTGTTCACGATCGACAACACGGCGCCCAGGGTGGTCATTGACGGCGTTGAATCGGGGAAGGTGTACGACGTCGAGACGCAGCAGGTGCGCGTTGTCGTGACGGACAATTTCAAGCTCACGGAGGCGGAGCTGACGCTGGTGAACAAGGGCGGCGAGGTGATTGGCAGGTGGGACTACATGGAGCTTGCGGGCGAGAGCGAAGTGCTCGAGATCACGATACCGCAGTGCGACGAGCCGCTGTCACTCCTCTACCGCGTCAAGGATGCCGCCGGAAATGAGATGCAGACGTTTCAGGGAGAGCAGACGGCGCTCGGTGATTTCCTCGTCACGACCGATCAGTTTGTGCAATTGCTCAACAGCCCGTCCCAGGCATTGCCGGGGAGCCTGCCCCTGCTGGCGCCGGGAGCCGCGTCATTGGTGCTGGCGGCAGGTCTGCTGCACAGAAAACGCAGGCGCGCGTGATGATTATAATTGAAGTCCATACTATTTCGTGCTATACTAATTGAGTGTACTGTCTGCCACAGATTGGATATGGTCCAGGCAGCACACCGGACAGCCGGGCTGTCCTATACTGGATAACAGGAGATCCGTCACGCAGTGTGTGACATTTCCTGGGAAAAGGGCATGGAAGATTATGAAAAAATATGTGACAACATGGGGAAATGCGGTGTCGATCGCGGACCGGAGACCGGAGAACTACGCGCGGGATCTGACACTGCGCTATCCCATACGCCCGATGTTTGACGGCGATAGATTAAAGATCACACTCGACAATTTCTGCGGCACACAACCTGTTACGATCAGTCATGTCTATGTGGCGGACAGTGCGGACTCCGGGCGCGGGATCGCAGCGGAGACGAGCACGCCGGTCACTTTTGACAACGGCAGCAGGGGCGTCACCATACCGGCGGGGGAGGCGGCAGTCAGCGACGGGATCCGCTTTCCGGTCAGGCGCGGAAATGACATTAGTGTCAGTTTTTATCTGGGGGATTTTGTGCAGATGCGCTCCGCGGTGCTGATCACGGGACCGCTGTCAAAGGGATATTACGCGGTGGGGGATTACGCGCAGAGCGGGATGCTCCCGCTGGATCTGACAAGAAACACGAACTGGTTTTACTTTTTGAGTAATGTGGAAATAGAGACAGAGAGCACGAACCGGGCAGTCATCTGCTACGGTGACAGCATCACCTCGCAGGCGTGGCCCGACTATCTTACGCTGCGGTTATTTCAGGAAGATATTGCGCATACTGCCATTGTGAGGAGGGCGGCGAG
This sequence comes from uncultured Lachnospiraceae bacterium, assembly GCA_910585765.1. Taxonomy (GTDB): domain Bacteria; phylum Bacillota; class Clostridia; order Lachnospirales; family Lachnospiraceae; genus COE1. The sequence continues at coordinate 21,609 of CAJUES010000045.1, forward strand.
CGGGACGAGGATCCTGCGGCAGTATGACAATATCACGTACGACTCCTATGGATTGAAGGGATCCGTCCGCTTTCCGAGGGAGGCGCGGGTGAGCGGTGCCGACACCGTTATCATCCAGCACGGGATCAATGACATCATCCATCCTGTGGGTGTGGAGGTGAATCCGTTCCGCCCGTGGAGTGATCTGCCGACAGCCGACGACCTGATACAGGGGCTGCGGGAGTACGTCCGCCAGGCGAGGGCGTACGGGCTTGCCGTATATATCGGGACGCTGCTCCCGATCTATGGCTGGCGCACGTATGAACCGTTCCGGGATGAACTGCGCTGCGCAGTCAACGCGTGGATCCGCCGGACGCCGGAGATCGATGGCTGCATCGACTTTGACGAGGCACTGCGCGACAGCGCCCGCCCGGCGGCTTTTGCGCAGTGCTACGACAGCGGCGACCACCTGCACCCTTCGGAGAGCGCCTACGAGCGGATGGCGGCGCAAATACCTGAAATATTGTTGAGACACAAGGAGAAATAAAGATGCCCACATTACTATTTATCAATGCCTGCGTGCGCGGCAAGGATTCAAGGACACTCGCTCTCGCAGAGCATCTTCTTGAACGGATCAGGGAAGCAAACAGCAGGGATATGGCATTTCACATCGAAGAGATCAGACTGTCCACTGAAAATCTGCTCCCGCTCAACTACGAGAGACTGCAGCGGCGCGATGAGCTGCTGGCAGCGAGGCAGCTCCACGACACGATGTTCGACTATGCAAATGCTGTCGCGCAGGCGGACATGCTCGTGATCGCGGCGCCCTACTGGGACATGTCGTTCCCGTCCTCCCTGAAAATATTTTTTGAGGCTGCGAGCGTGGATGGGATAACGTTTACATACGCTGAGGATGGGACGCCCGTAGGGTTGTGCGCCGCCGTGGATATGTACTATGTCACGACGAGCGGCGGCTACATCGGTGACTGCAATTTTGGATTTGAGTATGTCAATGCGCTGTGCCGGCTCTACGGCGTGCAGAGCACGCATTTTGTCAGCGCACAGGGGCTTGACCTTGACGGAGCCGATGTGCAGGCGATCATGGAGGACGCCTGCAACGGCGAAATATTAAATTTTTCGTGAGTCTTTCGCGACGGCGGGGGTGTGTCATTGGAAGCAGGTGAAGCAGGTATAGAAAAGGAAAAGGAAAAGAAAAAGAACAGCGAGAATAATGAGAACAGCGCCCGCGAGAAGCTGCGGCTTGCGCAGAAGATATGGATGCTGTCGCGGGACAGACTGCTCATGAACCTGCGCTTTCTCGACGTGGCGCTCTCCGGTCTGGGCTTCCGGGCGCAACCGGGAACCGGCGAGGTCCGCTGCGATGCCGGTGCGCCGGGAGGCGCTGTCATTTGCTATGATCCCACGGTCGTCCTGCGGCTCTACAGGAAAGATCCCGCAAATGTGACGCGGCTGCATCTGCATATGCTGCTGCACTGTATTTTCAGCCACGCGTACAAGTATGACAGGGTGGAGCAGGAGCTGTGGGACATCGCGGTGGATATGGCGGTGGAGAACGTGGCATTGAACTTGAAGATGCCCGGTCTCAGGACGGACAGGGACGCAGCGCGCAGCGAGGTGCTCGCGCAGTGGAAGGAGCGCGCGGGGACGCTGACTGCGGAGCGGATCTACAGAAAGCTTCGGGAGGACAGGCAGGGCGTCAGCGAGCTGTCAGAGCTTGGGAACCTGTTCAAAAGGGATGTGCACGAGGGCTGGGGCGCGGCGGAGACACTCGAGATCACCGAGGCGCAGTGGAAGAAGATCAGCGAGCGGATCAAGGCGGAGCTCAGATCCTTCTCCGAGGATAAGTCTGACGACAAGAGCATCCTGCAGAATCTCGAGGAGGCGACCAGGGAACACTATGATTACGGTGACTTTTTGCGGCGGTTCAGCGTATCGGGGGAGGACATACAGATCAACGACGACGAGTTTGACTACGTGTATTACACGTATGGATTATCCCTGTACGGCAATCTCCCGCTGGTGGAGCCGCTCGAGTACAAGGATGTCAACAAGATCAAGGAGTTTGTGGTGGCGATCGACACGTCCGGCTCGTGCCGCGGGGAGATCGTTCAGGCTTTTCTGAACAAGACCTACAGCATACTCAAGAGCAGTGAGAATTTTTTCCGGAAGGTCAATATCCACATCATACAGTGCGACTCCGAAGTGCGGCGCGACACAAAGATTACAAACGACGATGAATTTGAGGCGTTCATGAGAGAGGGAAAACTGGAAGGTTTCGGATCCACGGATTTCAGACCGGTCTTTTCGTATGTGGACCGGGCGATCGAGAACGGTGAATTTGAGAATTTAAAGGGTTTGATCTATTTCACGGACGGTTACGGCGTGTTCCCGGAACATAAGCCGCCGCACAATTATGACACGGCGTTCGTGTTCCTCGAGGACGACTATGAGAAGCCGGCCACGCCGCCGTGGGCGATCAAGCTGGTGCTGCCCGCAGAGGACATCGAGGGGATTGAGGAGAGGGAGGTATGATCTCGTGAATATCAAGCAGGCAAAAGAGCATATCAAAAATGCTGTGAAACTGTATCTAAAGAAGGATGCGTACGGCGAGTACCGCATCCCGGTGGTGCGCCAGAGACCGGTCTTCATGCTGGGCTCCCCGGGGATCGGCAAGACTGCCATCATGGAGCAGATCGCGCAGGAGCTGGGCATCGCGCTGGTGAGTTACTCCATGACGCACCACACCAGGCAGTCGGCGCTGGGGCTTCCATTCATCACACACAAAAACTATAAAGGGGTGGAGTTTGACATTTCCGAGTATACCATGAGCGAGATCATCGCATCGGTCTACGAGGTGATGGAACAGTCCGGGATCGAGGAGGGCATCCTGTTCCTCGACGAGATCAACTGCGTGTCGGAGACGCTTGCGCCTTCCATGCTGCAGTTTCTGCAGTACAAGGTATTCGGGCGCCACAAGGTGCCGGACGGCTGGGTGATCGTCACAGCCGGCAATCCGCCCGAGTACAACAAGTCGGTGCGCGAGTTTGACGTGGTGACGATGGACCGGATGAAGCTAGTCGAGGTGGAGGCGGACTATGCGACCTGGAAGGAGTACGCCCTGAGACAGGGGATCCACAATGCCGTGACGACGTATCTCGATATGAAAAAGAACGATTTCTACCGCGTGGAGACGAATGTCGGCGGAAAGTCCTACGTCACGGCGAGAGGCTGGGAGGATCTGTCCGCGACGATGCTGCTGTGCGAGGAGGAGGGGCTTGCCGTCGATGAGACACTTGTCTCACAGTACCTCCACAACGAAAAGATCGTGAAGGAGTTCACCGCCTACTATGAGCTGTACAACAAATACAAAAAGGACTACAAGATCGAGGAGATCCTCGAGGGCAGCAACTCCGCACAGGTTGTGGAGCGGGCGCGGATCGCGAAGTTTGACGAGCGCCTGTCGCTGCTCGGGATGCTGCTCGACAAGCTCGAGAGCGAGATGAAGGAGAACCTCGAGGAGTCGGATCATCTCACGGATCTGATGAAGGTGTTGAAAGCCGTCAGGATCCTGTGTGAGAAGGATGCCGATAAGGGCGTGCAGGCGCAGATCACCGACCAGATCGCAAACAGGGAAAAGCTTATGGCATCCATGGCAAATGCGGGGACACTCTCCGACGAAGACCGGCACAGGCACAGGGCAGTCATCAAATTCCTTGAGACGGCGGAGAGAAAGCTGCGGCTCGAGAAGCTCGAGGGTGAGGCGGCATTTGCGCTGCTCAAGGCGGATTTCGATGCCAGGGTCGCCGGCATGAAGGCGGAAAACAGTAGGATACAGACACGGCTGCACAACCTCTTTGCCTTCAGCGAGGTGGCGTTTATGGATGGAAACGAGGTGCTCGTGCTCGTGACGGAGCTCACAGTGAATGCCTACAGTGCGCGCTTTATCGGGTTGTACGGAAGTGCGGATTACCAGAGGCACAACGAGGATCTGATGCTGCACGAGCGACAGGATGATATCATGAAGGAGATCGAGGCGTTAGAGCTATGAGTGTGGAAGAGAAAGTGATGGAGACTGGCAGCGGCGGACAGATTGTGTACGTGCCGTACAGGAAGGGGATCGCGGTAAAGCGTTTCCGCGGAACCGCGGACAGGGTTTACATTCCGCCGGAGATCGAGGGAAAGCCGGTCATCGCGATCGAGAGAAAGGCGTTTCTGAGCTGCAAGACACTTCACTATGTCGCAGTGCCCGACACGGTGGAGGAGATCGGGGACTGGGCTTTTGCGCACATGGACCAGCTGCGCTCCGTGAGCATGCACCGCCGTCAGATGAGCCGCGGGAAGGAGCTTTTTCTGGGCTGCAAACAGCTGGGGGAGATCGTATTGTGCAGTTCACAGGAGGAGTGGGTGAAAGATAAGGCGCGGGGGCTGTACGATATGCTCGCAATGGCGGTGACAGTGTTCCGCGACTACGCCCTGTTTGATCCCATGGAATTCGGCAGTGATATGTGGATGCGCCGCTGGGACGAGAAACTGCTCGCGCTCGTGTCGCTGGACGATCTCGACGGTTTTGAGGAGCTGTGGACCTGCGGCGAGGAGGACTACGAGGGAAAGGATTATGACATCAGATCTTACCCGGTGGAAAAGCGCAAGATGAAACTCCGCATCGTGTATTTCAGGCTGCTGCATCCGGATCGGATATCGGATGACACGCTGGAGCTGCTCCGCGCGTACCTGCGGCGCCACACCGGGGGAACGGACGCGCCGCAGGCGTGGGAGCTTATCATGGAGGAGCACCTCGATGATCTCGAGTATTATCAGGTGTTTGCGGGATCAGGCTGCATCACGCAGGACAATTTTGACAGCCTGCTGGCGGATGCAAAAGACTGCAGCGCCGAGATCAAGGCGTATCTGCTCCGCTACAAGGAGGAGCACTTTGCGGCAAAAGATGCGTTTGCCGGGTTTTGTCTCGACTGGTAAGGGGCGCATGCTGCAGCATGCGCCCCTTACCTACTCGGTTTTGTATCGTGCCATGAGATAGTCCATGACAGCTTCCTGGATCTGTGCCTGTGCCAGATAGCCGTCGCCCTGCGTTGCCCGCATGTCTGCCATATACTCTTCGCCGTAGGTCTCTGACAGCTCGGCGATCGCTGCGTCCAGATCGATGGTCAGACCGGCGTCCTCATAGATCGCCTGATACACCATCGCTGTCTTTGCCGTTTCCTTTGCGCGTTCCCGCAGATCCTTCTCGTAGGACAGCTCGTCGTTGATGTCCTCGCCCATCATATCCCACAGGTTTTCGTACGCGGTCATTCCGTAGGATGAGAACATCTGGTTGTAGGACGCCAACATGGACTCGTCATTGTATTTTGTGATTGCCCTCAGCTGCTTGAGATAATCTGAGGGGTAGGATTTCACGGTCGAGTTTTCTATGATATAGTCCGCCAGATAGTCCTCCAGGTGTTGTTCATAAAAACGATCCTCCACAGAGGCACGGTACGCCTCCGCAGTAGAGAAGCCCTCCTCGGAGAAGTTCTTCGCGACAAATTCATCCGTGAACTCCGGGGTCACAGTGATGCTGTTGATGGTGACGGCAAAGCTTGCGTCCTTTCCTGCAACCGTGTCGTCGTTGCGGTAGTTCTCGGGGAATGTGGCCTCCACGGTGAGCTCCTCTCCGGGGCTGTGACCGATCAGCTGCTGCTCAAAATCGTCTATGAAGGAGCCGGAGCCGATCGTCAGATCATACCCGGCGCCGTTGCTGTCTCCGCCCTCGAACGCGACGCCGTCGATCGTGCCGACATAATCAATGTTGACCGTGTCGCCGTCCTTGATCTCGAGAGTCTCGTCCGTGCTCGCCTCCCTGTGCGATTGCAGTGTGGCGTTGATGTCGCCCTCCACCTCCTCGTCAGTCGCGCGAACCTCGTCAGCCGGGATCACGATATTGGCATAGTCGACCAGCGTGAGTGCGTCCCCGACATTGACGCCCTCGATTCTGCCGTCCGCGGTCAGACCCGCGCTGAAATCATCGCTCGGTGTCGTGCGCATCGACGACAGATAAACATTCTGTCCGACGGCGGCAGCGATGACGGCGACGACCGCGGCGGCAGCGACTCCGCCGATGATCTTAGCGGTGCGTCTGCGCTGTTTTTCCCTGGCGACTTCCTTTTTGCGCTGCTCGCGCTTTGCCTTGCTCTTGCTGATGTCGGAAGTTCCGTTTTTATCTTCCTTGACAGTTTCTTTATCTTTCTTAGCCATTTTGTAGACCTGTCCTTTCTGATATTAATGTATACTTTATTAAGGCACACTTGTTAATGTATACTGACCGCGATATCCGGATCGGCATTTCCGCTGTGCGCGGGATTGCCAAACCTCATATTAATTTAACACAAAACCGCAAAAAAAGAAAGACTTTCACGCGAATTCACACAATTCACACAATTCGGGATTACGGTTAACTTTTATGGCATGATTCGGTCTGCGGCTGTTCTTTCTGGAAACGGAGGTCAGAATGAAATTTGGAGAGCGAGATTGAAGAATGGCAAATAAAACGGTAAAATAGAAAACAAAAATTATTGGAGGACAGAGTGTGTTTCAGATAGGAATTTGCGACGATGAAAAGGGTACATGTGCACAACTCGAAGAATGGTGTTGTGATTTTGGTGAAAAAAACGGATTCGATATTGAGATTTATGTTTGGTATACAGGAGAGAGTTTGTGCGATGATATTTCTGATAAAAAGCTCCAACTGGATATGCTTTTTCTTGATATTGAATTAGTCAGTACCGATGGGATCAAAGTGGGGAAATATATTCGAGATGAATTGGAAAATTTGGAAACAGCCATAGTATATATATCGTCAAAAAGCAGTTATGCAATGAACCTGTTTAGAGTGCAGCCGATCGATTTTTTGATAAAGCCAATAGAAAAAGAAAAATTGATGGAAGTGATAATTTGCGGCATAAAGTTACGGGAACGAAAAAAACAGGTATTCGAATATTGTGTAAGGGGATATCATTATAAAGTTCCATATAAAGATATCGTCTACTTTTATAGTCAGGATAAAAAAATCAACATTGTCCTGAGGAATGAAGAAGTGCAGTTCAATGGGAAACTGAAAAATATTGCAAAGGCAGTACCGCATAATTTTGTTTTGGTACATCAATCATATTTGATCAACCTGGATTTTGTTGCGGAATGTTCTTACGAGTTGGTAAAGATGAACAACGGAACGCTGTTAAATATCAGTCTGCCGTACCGGAAAATGGTAAGAGAGAAAATCACACAAAACGCATGGGGAAGATGATATGGTTGAGATCATTACTGCATTGAGTACAAATCTGTTCAGAACATTTATCATCAAAAAATTTATGTCTTTATTTTTTCCGGCATTGGCGGAAAATAAAAAGAGGGAAAACTTTTTCTATTTTCTGTTCTATGTTGTTACAGTAGGCATTTATTTAGCATTTCATTTTCCGCTTGCGAATATTGCAGTGAATATACTTATGCTTTATGTTATTACGCAGTTATATGAGGGGGAGCAGAAGAAAAAAATATTAGTAGCAATCTTGATTTATGGCATTAACATGATATGTGACGTCTTGTCAGTCTATTCTTTTTCTAATTATGTAGTAGGGGAAAACACTGTTACCATAGTAGCATATGTAACAGTGTTACTCATAAGTATCTGCGAATTTATCATAGAAAGATTTGTTGTAAAAAACAGAGAAAAAGAGTTCACACCGCCATATTGGAACGTATTAATTTTGATTCCTGTGATCAGTATCGTAATATTGTTTATTTTATTAATGAATAATCTCAACAATCAGATCATATTGGTATCAGTCAGTGCGGGAATATTATTGATCAATATGCTGATATTCTATTTATACAATGCATTGATGGATATCTGTATAAAGTTGGAAGAGAACGTTTTATTTGAGAGAAAACTGGAGAGTTACGCAAATCAATTAGATGTGTTGATGCAGTCAGAGGAAAAAATAAGTGCTCTGCGCCATGATATGAAACACCATTTAAATGAATTGCTTATTATGGCGAAAAGAAACGAAGATCGTAACCATGAAATTACGGATTACATACAGAATATGCAAATGTTTATGGAAAATAAGAGTGAGTATTCCAACAGTGGGAATAAAGAGGTAGACAGTATACTGAATTATATGCTCAATAAGGCGCAGGAAGTATTGGAAGAGGTGGAATACAAAATCAATATACCCAAAGAGATGGAGGTTCGGCTGTTTGATTTAAATGTTATATTAGGGAAC
>CAJUES010000046.1:0-10575 GCA_910585765.1 uncultured Lachnospiraceae bacterium
ACAGCAAGTTCATAATAAATGATGTCGTTTGGAAGCCTTCATGAAACAACCCTGTCTATCGTTTTGATGTATCTGGCGAAAATGTGCAGATTGTGGTAAGATAATGGGAGGAGGGCAGAGGCGGAAAGATCATGCGGAAAAGTCGAAGACGCCTGGTGTAATAGATAAAGGCTGGATTGCAGCCGGGAAAGGAAATATGGAGCGATGAAGATACTGTTGGTCGAGGACGATACAGAGATCAGCGAAATGCTGAAAAATTTTTTGATAACTGAAAATTATGAGGTCGTGACTGCATACGATGGGGAGAGTGCCTGTGAGAGGTTCTTTGCGGATGAGTACAGCATCGTGCTGCTGGATCTCATGATCCCCAAGATCAGTGGAATGGAGGTCATGAAGACCATAAGGGCGTCAAGCACTGTGCCGATCATGATCATCTCCGCAAAGGACACGGATTCGGACAAGGCGCTGGGGCTTGGGCTCGGGGCGGACGACTATGTGACGAAACCTTTTTCGGTCACGGAGGTGCTCGCCAGGATCAAGGCAAATATCCGAAGGAATACACAGTATGCGGCGGGCGCAGCCGCGGAGCAGGACATCATTACGATAGGGGATCTGGTGCTCAATACAGGGGACTATTCTGTGTCAAAGGGCGGCAGGAAGATCGAACTGACGGCAAAGGAGTTTGAGATACTGCATCTGCTCATGAAAAATCCCAAGAAGGTCTACACAAAAGAACAGATGTACTCGCTGGTGTGGAACGACGCTTATCTGGGAGACGAGAATGCGGTCAACGTCCATATCAGCAGACTGCGCAACAAGATCGAGGACAATCCCCGCGATCCAAAGTACGTCGTCACGGTGTGGGGGATCGGATACAAACTGGGGGATTTGAAATGAACATGGGAACACGGGCAAAACTGAAAGAGATCACAGACAAATTGTCGGATATCCTGGAAAATGACAGTGCGGAGCAGGTCATGGTCTTTACGGACGACAAGGTGCTGATGGATCTGTGCGGACAGATCAACCTGCTGCTGCTGGACCGCCAGAAAATAAAGGCGGATTTCAGAAAACAGGAGATCGCCTCCAGGAAAATGCTCGCCAATATCTCCCATGACATCAAGACGCCGCTGACGGTCATACTCGGCTATCTGGAAATCATGCGCCTGCGAAGTCCGCAGGACGAGCATCCTGCGTCCGCCCATGCGGAGAGCGGCGCTTGCGCCCGGAATGGTCGCGAGGACGGGACGCTTGCGAAAGTAGAGGCAAAGGCAAAGCAGGTGATGGAGCTGATCGACCAGTTTTTTTCGCTGGCGAAGCTCGAATCCGGCGACAAGAAGATCGAGATGACAAAGATCAATATCAACGAGCTGTGCAGGGAGAATATACTTGGCTTTTACGAACTTTTGATCCATAAGGATTTTCAAGTGGAGATCGCGATTCCGGAGCAGACTGTTTTTGTGATGGGCGACAGGGACGCGATCAACAGGATCCTGAACAATCTCCTGTCAAATGTCATACGGTACGGCAGTGACGGGAAGTATGTAGGGCTTTTTCTGCGGGAAGAGGGCGGTCACGTCTTCGTTGACATCGTGGACAAAGGAAAGGGGATCGAGAAACAGTTTGCCGCCAGCGTGTTTGAGCGGCTGTACACGATGGAGGACTCCCGCAGCCGCAGCATACAGGGGAACGGCCTGGGGCTCACCATCGCAAAAAAACTTGCAGACCAGATGGGCGGCGATGTCCTGCTGGAGAGTGAGCCTGGTGTGCGGACAGTGTTTTCGGTGCGGTTGAAACGATACTATCTGCAGTAAAGATGCCCTTGAAACTCCTGGAAAAGGCTCTCCTCCTTCTTGGCCATGAGAAGGGTGAGCCCGTCTCCGTGGAAGGACAGCTGGAACTGTACGCAGCCCACATAGGCGTCGATGATATGTGCCTTGACGAGCAGTGTGCCGTCAAAAAGCCATGCGCCGCTTGCGGCATAGCGCAGGTTGTATATCGGGAAGACGCCTGTCTGCATCCGCCCGATGCCGAATGACACATCGTAAGCTTTGTGCCGGTATGTGAAGGACAGTGTGCCGTCATCCGCGCCGAGACGGACGCTGAAATCCTCAAAACCGGAACCTTCCGTCTGCACTTGGAATGTCCTGCCGCTGATCACGGATAAAGTTTCCGGCATGGCAGTGCTTGCCAGGGGTGTCAGTGCGAGGGAGGCGATCGTGTCGTGAAGGATTTGTCCTGCCTCCTGGTCATCGGGGAGGGAATCTCTCTGTATATAAGGAAGGAGCTCCTCATACAGCGCATCGTAGATCTGCTGGTTTCCGCCCTGTATGCTCTGTGTGTCCGCAGTGGTCACGCAGATGAGGTCGTGATCGGGCAGGAAGATGATGAGCTGTCCGCCCATTCCATAACAGGTGAAACCGTTTTGCTCATTGCGCCAGAACTGCAGTCCGTACCCCTGCGCCTCGCTCGGGAGCGGGGCTGTCACACAGGTTGCAGTCAGGGGAGAGACCGCCAGATCGATATAGGAGGGCGACAGGAGCTGTTCGCCGAGGACAAGCCCCCTGTGTGCGATAAAATAGCCAAATCTCATCAAATCTGATGGCAGTGCGACCAGACCGCTGCCGCCCATCGATACACCAAAGGGATCTTTGAGCATATAAGATTCCGCTGAAAATCCAAGGATATGAAGTTTTTCCTTCATATAGTCGAGCATGTTGCTTCCTGTCAGTTTTTCCACCAGCGCGCAGAGCGTGTGCGCGGCGGACGTGTCATAGTGGAAGAGGGTTCCCGGGGCGTGTGTGGGCGGTGTGGTGAAAAAGCTTGCCACCCAGTCCGATTCCAGATCGAGCTTGTAGGTAGTGGATGCATGGCAGGAGCGCATCATCAGCATGTCCCGGACGGTCATACGGGCGATCCATGGATGGACGTTTTGCGGATCCGGCAGCTTTTCCGGAAAGTACTGTATGATCGGATCATTGAGTGAAAGTTTTCCTTCATCGACGAGCAGACCGACCGCGATCGATGTGAAACTTTTGCTGATGGAAAACATGCGGTGCAGGCTGTGTGCAGTGCAGGGGGCGTAATAGCCCTCAAAGACCAGCTTGTCATGGCGCATGAGAAGAAGGCTGTGCATGGGGATCTGACGCCTTTGCAGTCTGTCGATCATGCGGATGATGCGCTTGCTGGGAATGCCGGTTTCCTCCGGTGCGGTTTTTTTGAATGTGAGCATGGGTGTGTGCATGGTTCGTCTCCTTTCGGGAATGGATCGTTGCGTGGATCCGTTATGATATAATATAGTTATAACACTGTACAGCCGTCAGCACAAGGGGTGAAATCCGTGCTGCGGCGTGCGTGCAGCAAAAAGATGGAACTGAAAACGATTACACAATGTTTCATAAAAAATATAACAAAAAGTTATGAAATATGTCAATTTACAATTTACAAATATTGGGATATGATATTGCTGTAAATGAAATCGATTGCATACAGAAAAAAGAAAAGCGTACTGAATCAAGCACACAGGAAAGGAAGGATTTTATGCAGCAGGTACATATTCGATTTTATGGTGTAGATCAGGTGAGGCAGTTTGTGAATGTCATCAGCAAATTTGATACGAGTTTCGATCTGGGTTCCGGGCAGCGGATCGTTGATGCGAAGTCTATACTCGGCGTGATGGCACTGGATCTGTCGGGTCCGCTCAGGTTGAGATACCATTTGAACGAGACGGAATCTGAGACGGAGATCCAGGAGAAGATAGCGCCATTTTTGTATTCGAAAGCATAGTCCTTAGGAGGCGGGGAAACGTGGAGCAGAAGATCATTTTTCTGGATATAGACGGGACGTTGACGGAACCGGGATGCAATGAGCCGCCGGAGTCGGCAATATGGGCAGTCCGACAGGCACAGAGAGCGGGGCATTATGTGTTTCTGTGTACCGGCAGGAATTATGATATGATCAGACCGCTGCTTCAATACGGTTTTGACGGTGTGATCGCAAGCTCAGGCGGATATATTGAGTGCGGAAAAAATGTGATCTTTGACTGTCCGATGACGGAGGAGCAGAGGCGGGCTGCGATGGCGGTTCTCGAGGAGAACGGTGTATTCCGGACAGTGGAGTGCAAGGACGGTTCCTACACGGACGCGGCGTTCAAGAGATATCTGCGGGAGCACGCCGGGGAGGGCGCAAACAGTGAGCTGCTGCGGTGGAGGGAGCAGATTGAGCGAAATCTCCACATCCTTCCGATGGAGGCGTACAGAGGACAGCCGGTGTACAAGATCGTGGTCACGAGTCTGTCGGGGGAGCAGCTTGCAGCGTCGCAGAGGCTTCTGGAGTCCGACTTTGCATTCTGTATACATGGGGACAAGGACGGTTTTGTCGACGGGGAAGTTGTGAACCGGAAATTTGACAAAGGGAGAGCTGTGGAGCGTGTCTGTGAATATCTTCAGATATCGACGCGCAATACCGTGGCGGTCGGGGACAGCATGAATGACAAGGAAATGCTTGAGGCAGCCGGGCTTGCCATCTGTATGGAGAACGGCAGTGAGGCGCTGAAAGAACTGGCGGATGATATCTGCCCTTCCGTGCAGGAGGATGGGATCAGGGAGGCGTTTTTGAAGCACCATTTGATCGCGAAAGCAATGTAGGGTAGACACGTGAGATCAGGCTGTATGATAGTATAGACGTGTGAAATTGATCACAGCGTATGCTGTATCATTGTAAGTATATAAAATTTAAGGAGGGAACAGTGTGAAAGGGGAAGAACGAATTTATCAGGAAAGACTGGGGCGTCATCATGACGAGCTGCGCTGGCTGTACATGGAGTTGTATGATAATGACTCCATGTTTGCAGAGTTGTGTGACAGGATGCGGGAGTTTTACCTGGAGAGGAACAAGGTATTAAAGGCGAGCGACCGGAAACGGGAGTCGGATCAGAACTGGTATAAGCAGAATGATATGCTGGGGATGATGTTCTACATCGACAATTTTGCCGGCAATATGAAGGGTGTGGAGGCAAAACTGGACTACATCGAAGCGTGCAATGTGAACTACGTTCACCTGATGCCGTTTCTCGACACACCCGAGGGGCGCTCGGACGGAGGCTATGCGGTTTCTGATTTCCGCAGAGTCCAGCCGAAACTGGGATCCATGGAAGATCTCGACAGCCTGACAGCTGCCTGCCATAAGAAGGGTATCAATGTCTGCATGGACTTTGTCATGAACCACACTTCGGAGGATCATGAGTGGGCGAAAAAGGCGCGCCAGGGGGATGGAGAGTACATGAGCCGCTACTTTTTCTTCGACAATGGGGAGGAACCGGCGATGTATGAAAAGACAGTGCCGCAGGTGTTCCCCACGACGGCTCCGGGGAATTTCACATGGCTTTCGGATATCGGACATCACGTCATGACTACATTTTATCCTTATCAGTGGGATCTGAATTACAAAAATCCAAGGGTATTTAACGAGATGATGTACAATTTCCTCTTTCTGGCGAACAGGGGGATAGATATCATCCGCATCGATGCGGTTCCATATATCTGGAAAGAGCTGAACACTTCGTGCCGCAATCTCCTGCAGGTACATACGATCGTCCGCATGATGCGCATGATCAGCGAGATCGTGTGTCCGGGCATACTCCTGCTCGGCGAGGTGGTCATGGAGCCGGAGAAGGTGACGCCCTATTTTGGTACGGTAGAGAAACCGGAATGTCATATGCTCTACAATGTCACTACGATGGCGACGACTTGGCATACGGTGGCTACCAGGGATGTCAAACTGTTGAAAAAGCAGCTGGACATCGTGAATGCGCTGCCGAAGGACTATGTGTTCCTGAATTATCTGCGCTGTCACGACGACATCGGCTGGGGGCTTGACTACGCGACACTCAAGATGGACGGCATGGAGGAGCGGGCACACAAAAAGTACCTGAACGATTATTTTCAGGGGTATGACGGGGACAGCCGCAGCCGCGGGGAGCTCTACAATGCGGATCCGGTCACGGGGGACGCCCGCTTCTGCGGGACGACGGCATCCATGTGCGGTGTGGAGAAGGCAGGATTTGAGCAGGATGACGCCGCGATGGAGCGGGCGGTGCAGATGGATCTGATGCTCCACGCGTACATGTTCATGCAGTCAGGGATCCCGGTTCTCTACAGCGGGGACGAGATCGGGCAGGTGAACGACTACACATACAAGGACGATCCGAACAAGGCGGCAGACTCAAGGTATCTCCACCGCGGGGCGATGAACTGGAAACTGGCAGCACTTGTGAAGGACACGGACACTGTGGAGGGAAAGATCTTCCAGGGATTGAAACGGCTTGAGCAGATCCGCAAATCGGAAAAGGTGTTTGTGTCGAACGCTGACACTTGGACGATCGAGACATGGGATCCGTCGGTGCTGTGCATAGGCAGATACTTTGACGGCGATAAGGTGATCGGCTTGTTCAATTTCAGTGAATATGACAAGACTGCATGGATCGATGAGAACGATGGCGACTATACGGAATTGATTTCGGGGAACGAGATGAAACCCGTCGAAGTTCATATACCAGCCTATGGTTTTTATTATATGAAAAAGAAGTAGAAGAGGGCTGGTGCCAATGAACATAAAGGAGATCGCGAGGCGGGCAGGCGTATCCAGCGCGGCTGTCTCACGCTATTTTAACAACGGTTATATTTCAGGGGAAAAACAGGAGGCGATCCGCAAGGTTGTGGAGGAGACGGGGTATCGTCCCTCCATCCAGGCGCAGACACTTCGGACCAGGAGGACCAGGATGATCGGCGTGATCGTGCCGAAGGTCGCCTCCGCATCGATCGGCAGGATCGTGGAGGGGATCCTCTCAGTATTGAACGAAAGTGAATATCAGATGCTCCTCGCAGTCACCCAGAACGATCCGAAGAGGGAAGTGGAGTATCTGACTGCTTTTCATGAGAAACAGGTGGACGGTGTGATCCTGGCTGCGACGGTGTTCACGGCGGAGCACAGGCGCGTGCTGAAAGGGCTGTCGGTCCCGGTCGTGATCGTGGGACAGCACCTGCCCGGTTACTGCTGCATCTACCATGACGACTATCATGCCACTTATGATCTCACAAAGCTGTTTTTGGAAAAGGGAAGGAGAAACCTGGGGTATCTGAGCGCGATGCAGCAGGACAGGGCGGCTGGTGAGGCAAGATACAGGGGATTTTGCGATGCGGTGTGCGGCATGGGATGCGAAGCGCTTGCAAAACACTTTGTGACAGCGGGATTTTCGGTTGCCTCGGGCTATGAGAAAACCGGGGAACTGCTGAAAAAATATGGTGACCTGGACGGGCTGATCTGTGCGACGGACGCGATGGCAGTCGGAGCGATGCAGTATCTCAGGGAGCACGGGATCAGCGTGCCGGAGCGGATGCTGGTCGCAGGGCATGGCGATTCTGAGCTTGCGCGGGTGACAGTGCCTCCCCTCGTGACAGTCCACTACTTCTACGAGAAGAGCGGTGAACTTGCCGTCTCGATGCTGATGAACCTGCTGCGCCATGAGGAGGATGCCGTCAAGGAAGTGAAGCTTGGGTATCATCTTGTTGAGATGCAGGACAGTAGGAAAGGGTAGAAGGATCCTGTTCGTATAGAGAACAAAAGCTGCCGGCGTTATGGGATAACGCCGGCAGTTTTTGTCGTGCACGGAGTACAGATCTGCTCAAAATCCCGTCGGAGGACCGCGCCAAACGGACAGGCAGCCTCGTCGTTTTGTGTTCATGTGATGTAACAGTTCAGCCTTCGGCTTCCTGTTACAAGCATCAATCCATGCAAAAACCGCTTTGCGGTTGGTTTGATGCATCTAAACCACTATGCTTTCTTGCGGACTTCGCAGCGTAGTGCGAAGTCCTGAGCTGAACTGTAACCATGAGATCAAAGAACAAAAAATGATTTCACACGAAAGTAATCGTTGAACAAGCCGCATAAAGTGAGTAAAATAGAGAGAGAATATGCTGTTTGAACATTTGGGAGGAGAGGGAGTATGGTTTATACAGTGACATTTAATCCTTCACTGGATTATATCGTGTCCATGAGCAGTTTTGAGATGGGCATGACAAACCGCACGACCGGGGAGCAGATGTTTCCTGGCGGCAAGGGGATCAACGTGTCGATCGTGTTGAGCAATCTGGGCATCGAGAACACGGCGCTTGGATTTACGGCGGGTTTCACTGGAGAACAGATCGAGCGCGAAGTGCGAGAGATGGGGCTGTTTGCGGATTTTATCCGGATTGAGAAAGGGTTTTCCCGCATCAATGTCAAGCTGAAGGACTACGATGGCACAGAGATCAACGGCATGGGACCGGAAATCAGCGAGATACATGTGAACGAGCTGTACAGGAAGCTGGACTGTCTCAAGGCGGGCGATGTCCTTGTTCTTGCGGGCAGCATTCCCAGGAGCCTGCCGGATTCTGTCTACAGCGATATTCTGCGGCGGCTTCAGGGGAGAGGTGTGCTGTTCGTTGTGGACGCGACGGGGGAGCTGCTGTTGAATGTACTGCAGTTTGAGCCGTTTCTGATCAAGCCGAACAACCATGAGCTGGGGGAAATCTTCAATGTGACACTGACTGCCAGAGCGGATGTGGTTCCATATGCGAGGCGTCTTCAGGAGAGAGGTGCCAGAAATGTGCTGGTGTCCATGTCGGGGCAGGGGGCAGTCCTTGTGGACGAGACAGGTGCCGTGCGCATGCTCGCAGCGCCGGAGGGAAGGCTGGTCAACGCGGTGGGCGCCGGGGATTCCATGGTTGCCGGCTTTGTCGCCGGCTGGACGAGGAAGCAGGACTATGACTATGCGTTCCGCATGGGGATCTCGGCGGGGAGCGCGAGTGCTTTTTCCGAAATGCTGGCGACAAGGGAAGAGATCGAGCGTGTCTTTGCGGGTTTGGAGAGCTAAACGCGCACAGGTGCGGAAAACGGGCGGGTATCTGTGGAGAGCTGGGTGTGGACATGGGGCTTACGCGGGAGGTTGCCGATATGGGGCGATGAGCTGTCGGCAGCGCCGTTCATGGTGTTGAAGCCGCGAGAAATAGAGGTTCTGAGCGGGTGATGCAAAAATGCGGCATGATCAAGGAAGCGGAACACATTGATCACGAATGGCATGACGGAAAAATGAAAACACGATTGGAGTATCGGTTATTAAAAAGAGAGTGGGAACACTACCGTAAAACATTGTTGGCACGTTCATACATGTTTTAAGAGTAATCAGATTCCATGGAATTCAGATGGCGGGACTGATTATTCGCGGAATTCTGGATCAGCCTTCTTTTTGAAGATCTGCGAGTTGGCGTTTCAATTCTGCGAGTTGTGCCAGCTGATCTGCGATGACGGTATCTTTATCGGCAAGTTCAGCTTTCTGGTTTGTGATGACTGCTTTTTGTTCCGCAATGATGGCATCTTTTCTGGCGTTCTCCTCCGCCTGATATTTTTGATATAGCTCGTACTCCGCGCGTCGGCGGCACTGCTCCTTGACCATGCGGTCAGCGCTGAGTTCATACATTGTGTTAACAGCTGATTCCATATATTGATCCGTCGTAGCCATAGCCTTCAACTCCTCCCATGTCTTAGCTTTGAAGAGTTTCGCCCACTGGTCGATCTTGTGCAGGCGATCCTCCTCGGTTGCAAGTTCGATACTATTTAATTCTACCACAGACAGCCACATCTTGTCTGTATAAATCCTGTGGTTTTTTATATTTTTCATCTTGTATGTGGCGTAGAATTCGGGGGCGTCCCCAAACAGGGAGAAGTCGATAAAACCGATGTGTACCGCAGGCGCCGGATCGATGTAGTTACTGCCTCTGGTGAGGTTGTCGAACGAGCGGCACAGATAGCTCAGGGCGCGTTCCTTCCAGTTGCCGTAGTTGATGACCTGCATCTCGAGATCGAGGTGTGTCTTCTTGTTGACAGTGACTTCCACGTCGAGCACGAAGGTCTTGTCGTCGATGGATTCCCCGAGAATGATCGGGTTTGCGATCTCCACGTCAAGCGTCTCGGGATCCAGATAGAGCAGGGAGCCTACAAGCCCTGCGAGAACTTTTGTGTTTTTCTGTAAAACAGCGCGGAACATGTAGTCGTTTGTCATGTTGTAGGGTATCTTTCCACTGGCATTTGCGAGTGACATTGTGCTGGTTGGAATTGAATGATCCATATGTTCAGGCAGTTATCCTTTCTGGTTATGAAATATTTTGGACTGCATCCGATCGGTGTGGAACACATCATAGCATATCGAAAAAGCATATGTCTACCCAAATGTCAAAATTATTACGCGAAATGTCAAAAATAATGTAACAGTTCAGCCTTCGGCTTCCTGTTACAAGCATCAAGTCGGATTGTCAGGGATTTCCCAAGTACAATTATCAGAATTTGCAGGATTTTTATCGGACATATCACAAAAGTATCAAAAAATATGCTATTATAGATCAGAACTCATGATTTGTGAACTGTATCGGTTATTTTTGCACAGTTTCTGAGGATTTACTTTTGGGAGGGAGCGAAATTGGAAAAACAGAAAAAAATATTACTTTTTGATTTGAGATCGGAAGAGCACACGTCTGAACTCCA
>CAJUES010000046.1:10585-28499 GCA_910585765.1 uncultured Lachnospiraceae bacterium
GGGCTTTTCCGGTAGTTTGATTTGGACGGAACCTTGTTAAGAAATGATAAGACAGTATCTGAATATACGTTAGAAGTATTATCCAGATGCAGGGGACAAGGGTATCTGATCGGTATTTCGACGTCAAGAGGCGAACAAAATTGTCTGGGCTTTTTGCGAGAAATGAATCCGGATATTCTTATTTCCAGCGGCGGGGCATTGGTTCGGGTAAACGAGAAAATTATCTGTTCCTCTTCTTTTTCGGTGGCAGAGACAGAAAGCTTTATCGGATCAGCAAGAAAAATATGTGGTATGGAATGTGAAATTACGGTTGACACAATAGATGCACATTACTGGAATTATAAAACGGATCCCAAAAAGCAGGATAAAAGCTGGGGAGACAGCGTTTATACGGATTTTCGGGACTTTAAGTTCGAAGCTCTGAAGATATGTGTTGAGGTGCCGGATCCAGACCTGGCACAGAGATTGCGTGAACATTTTTCGGGACTTGACAGTCAGCGTTTTTCGGATGGCGATTGGTACAAGTTCACGAAAAGCGGGATCACAAAGGAAAATGCAATAGCAGCGGTATGTGAAGCATGTCATGCAGATGTATCAGAAATCGTTGCCTTTGGAGATGACTATGCAGATATAGGCATGTTGAAGATGTGCGGTATCGGTGTGGCGATGGGCAATGCAATACAGGAGGTCAAAGACATTGCGGATGATATCACGCTTTCAAACGAGGAGGATGGCGCAGCTGCCTGGTTGGAAAAATGGATAATCGGAAGCACGTTTCATGCGCGGCAGGATCAGAAACAGCAAAAATGACAAGAGGAAAAAAGAGATTTACAGATGATGTGTCAAAGAGTATACTTAATAGAAGTTGTGCTGTCAGATCGGCGGGTGTGGAGCGGACAGGCAGGGTCATTGCCGCTCTTTCCGCGACATCAGGCACAGAGAGATTTTGAGAGTCTATAAAAATTCGGAATGGAGGAAGGAAGATGGGATTATTTTTACAGGTGGCGATCATGCCCGGGTGTAAGAAAGCGGAGGCGAGGACGGCAGTAGAGGAGGTTGCAAAGAAGTATTCCTGTTCATTTGACGAGCTGGAGAGCGGAGACTTCACAGAGGAGGATCTGATAATATCGGAGCTGATACCTGATGAATGTCAGTATGCAGAGACAGCCGCTGGTGTCAGCATATTATTCAACGATGACTGTATCGGTTATGACGCCCTTGCAAAAGCGGTGTCCGAAGCGGCAGGAAAAGTATGTTTGCTTTTGTACATATATGATGGAGATTACTGGGGGTATGAGCTGTATGATAAGGGGGAGATCCTGGACCGGTTTAATCCGATGCCGGATTATTTTGAGGAGGTATCTGAGGAGAAGATAGAGCAGTTAAAGGGAGATGCAAGGATCATTGCCGGACAGTTTCATGTAGAGCAGGCTTCCATTGAGAGATACCTTGTGCGCTGGTCGGCGGATACGATGGACGAAAAGGCGTATCAGGATGACGAGTATGGATATGAGGACTGGCAGATGGTTGATTTTATGAGGAAACTGGGATATCCATATGATTTTGACGAAGTGTATTAGAATCGTTTAGTGCATATATTAATAGAAAGGAGCGGGGGATATTCCCCGAGCATTATGAAAAAAGAGAAGAACAGAAATTCATTTTCAGGCTCGATCGGATTTGTGCTGACTGCGGCGGGAAGTGCGGTCGGGCTGGGGAATATATGGCGTTTTCCGTATCTGGCGGCAAAGGACGGCGGTGGATTGTATCTGGTGATCTACCTGATACTGACGCTTACGTTTGGGTTCACGCTGCTGACGACTGAGATCGCCATAGGGAGAAAGACAAAGCAGAGCCCGCTGACAGCTTACGAGAGACTGCAGCCGAAGTGGGGATTTCTCGGCGTGCTGGCATGTCTTGTGCCAGTCATTATCCTGCCGTACTACTGCGTGATCGGCGGATGGGTGGTAAAATATTTTCTCACGTTTTTGACTGGCAGCGGCATTGATGCGGCGGAGGACGGCTATTTTACAGGCTTTATCACAGGTTCGTGGCAGCCGATCGTGCTGATGGCTGTGTTCATGCTGATGGTGGCGTTCATCATATTCCGGGGGATCAATAAGGGAATCGAGTCATCCTCGAAGGTTTTGATGCCTGTGCTGCTCCTCCTGGTGGTGGGGATTGCGGTTTTCTCCCTGACGATCCAGTACAAGGATGAATCAGGCGTGACGAGGACAGGCATGGAGGGATTTCGGATCTATGTGGTTCCGGATCTGAGCGGAATGACAGTGAAAGGATTTTTCACCGTGCTGCTGGATGCGATGGGGCAGCTGTTTTTCAGTCTCAGTGTTGCGATGGGGATCATGGTGGCATACGGATCCTATGTCCGGGATGACGCTGATCTGGTTCGGTCGATCAATCAGATCGAATTGTTTGACACGGCGGTGGCATTTCTTGCGGGTGTCATGATCATTCCGGCAGTGTACACTTTCATGGGGAGAGAGGGTATGGCTGCGTCCGGTCCGAGTCTGATGTTTGTGTCCCTGCCGAAAGTGTTTGCATCGATGGGAAGGATCGGCAACCTGGTCGGCTGTCTGTTCTTTGCAATGGTATTGTTCGCGGCACTGACGAGCGCCGTGTCCGTCATGGAGGCGGTGGTGTCCAGCTTTATGGACAAGTTCCATGTGACGCGGACAAAGGCTGCCACGATCGAGACGGGCATCGCCCTTGTAGGCGGCGTGGTCGTGTGTCTGGGGTACAACAAGCTTTACTTTGAGGTAAAGCTGCCAAACGGGGCGGTCGCACAGATTTTAGACATCATGGACTATATCAGCAACAATTTCCTGATGCCGTTGGTTGCGATCGGAACATGTATTCTGATCGGCTGGGTGCTCAAACCGAAGGCTGTGATCGAGGAGGTGGAGAAATCCGGCAGCAGATTTGGCAGGAAGCGTCTGTATGTCGCAATGATCCGCTACATAGCGCCGGTGCTGCTGGTGATCCTGCTGTTGAAGTCGATGGGGCTGCTGACCGTGATCTGACCGGATGGAGTACTAGATAAATATCGCAAAGTCTTGTATGAAGTGGAGAAACAGGGCTTTGCGGTATTTTTTTGTGAAAAAGGATTTTTATCTGCGGCAAATGTTCATATTTTAGAATCTGGGACATATATTGAGGTATGGACAAAATGTATTGAAACTGTTCAGAAAAAGGTAAAAGGGGGAGATCAAATGGCAGCGGATAACCGGGTTCTGCAGTTTTTTCCGCAAGGTCTGAGAGGGGACTGGGAGAGAAGTGCAGTGCGCTTTGACCAGGTGCAGGAGATCCGGCTGCGCGTCAATCAGCCGGTGCGCGTGCTGTCGGACCGTGAGCACAGACTTCCTATTATATATGGTGAGCGGGAGATGGAAGACATATTCCGCTATCTGTGCCACGACTCTGTGTATGCCTACGAGGAAGAGCGGAAGCAGGGGTATCTCATGGTCGAGGGAGGACACCGCATCGGTATCACGGGGGAGCTTGCGGCTGCGGGGAGCGGCAGGTTCATTGCCAAGTATATCCGCTACATGAATATCAGGCTTGCCCACGAGCACAAGGGGATCGCGGAGCGGCTGATCAATTATCTTTATCAGCACACAGGAGAGGGTGCGCCGTACAATACCCTGATCATCTCGCCGCCGGGAGTTGGCAAGACGACGCTCCTGCGGGACACGATACGCCTGATGTCAAACGGGAGCGGGGGGTACAGGGGATGCAATGTGGGCGTGATCGACGAGAGAGGAGAGATCGCAGGGGCATACAGGGGAAGTGCCATGCTCGACTGCGGTGAGCGGACGGACATCATCACAGGGGGCGACAAACAGCAGGGGATTTCCATACTGGTGAGGACGTTTGCGCCGCGGGTGATCGCCATTGACGAGATCGGAAAGAGTGCGGACGCGGAGGCGATACGCCACGCGGGGGTGAGCGGGTGCAGCATTCTGGCGACAGTGCATGGAAATTCCATCGAGGATATCCGTCACAAGACGGAGATGGCGCCGATTCTCCACCTGGGTCTGATAGACCGTTTTGTCGTGCTGTCCACGGACGGGAGGATGGACAGGTATTTTGAAGTTTATGACGGGGAGGGGAACAGGATATGTGGCAGAAATTTGTTGCAGGCGCCTGCGTGATGACAGGAGCACTCGGGTTTGGCTGGTCGCTCTGCGGCGAGATGAACAGTGATATCCGGCATTTGAAACAGCAAAAACAGATACTTCTGAATATCTCGGGGGAGATCACCTATCTGCACAGACCGATGGAAGAGATCTTTGATATCATAGCGGACAAGGCGGAGATGCCATATGATCTCTTTCTGCGGAACGTCTCGCAGGGTATGAAGGCGAGAGATGGAAAATCCCTGGTCAGCATATGGAATGCGGCAGTCCGTGACCGAAAAAACGGGGCGGACCTCTCACAGATCGCCATAACGTATCTGGAAAAAATGGGGAACTGCTTCGAGTACGAGGGAGAGAGACTGCAGGTGGAGGCGCTCAGATTGTTTGAGAGGGAGATAGACAGCGAAATAGACAGGCTTACGGTGAAAAAGAACGAGAACAGCAGGCTGATCAAGGCGCTTAGCACACTTACCGGGATCTTGTGCATTATCCTGTTTTTATAGAGGTGCAGCCAGGGTTCGCGTGAAAAGCCGTACAGGAAGGTTTTTCACATGTGAAGGATTATTACCGAGTATTCATGAAATGGGGATGAAAATGGAAGTCAGTCTGATATTTAAGATAGCGGCGGTTGGCATACTGATAACGATACTGGGACAGGTGCTGAAGCACAGCGGCAGGGAAGAACATGCGTTCTTGATAAGCCTTGCGGGTCTGGTGCTGGTGCTCTCGTGGATCGTTCCGTACATATACCAGCTGTTTGAAATGATACAGGATCTGTTTGCGTTATAATTTGGTGTTGATGGAGGCATTGTATGATTCAGATTTGTGTGCTTGCCATAGCAGGTCTTTTTGCGGCGCTTGTCATCAGGAAAGACAAGCCGGAGTTTGCGACGTTGGTCATTATCCTTGTCAGCTTTTTTATCGCGATCAGGATCCTCGCGGTGCTGGGAAACGCGGTGGAGGAGCTGGCGACCTGGGAGTCTGCGCTGGGAGGGAACACCGCGTACGTGTCCCTGCTCCTGAAGATCATAGGGATCACGTATGTGTGTGATTTTGCGTCAAACCTGTGCAAGGATTCCGGATACTCGGCACTGAGCAACCACATAGAGCTATTTGGCAAGGTTGCGATCATGGTGGCAGGTTTTCCGATCATACGGATCATGATAGACATGTTAGAGGGAATGATGCGATGAGTCAGGAGATTAGTTTGTGGCGGGAGATCGATATTCTTCCGGATCTGAGTGTATTGGACAATCTTTTAGGAGATCTGCTGCCGGGAAAGGACACGGACTCTTTGGATTTTATAGAGGATGTGCTGAAAGGAAACTGGGTGCTGGATCCGGGGCTGTTCTGGAGATATATCAGGGAATCTGTGTCGGGTGTCTTCAACGATTGGAGGAGACTGTTCATCACAGTGCTGATCCTGTTCATCCTGGTTGCCATGGTGAGCAATCTGATGTCGGCGCTCAAGAACGAGGGGGCGGCGAAGGCGGCGAAGACATTTTTCATATTATGCCAGCTGGTGGTGCTGATCGACGCGTTCCATGAGGTGCTGGGGATTGTCGAGGAGACAATGATGCAGATGATCGAGTTTTTGAAATTGATGATACCGGCATACATGATCTGCATTGCGGCGGCGGGATCCGGGCTCACGGCACTGATCTTCTACAAGATGCTCCTGGGATTCTTATGTCTCATAGAAGGGATCGTGGCGTCTTCCCTGACGACGGTGGTCGAGGGCTATGTGATGCTCGGAGTGGTGGAGAGCATCTGGGGCGAGGAGCGGTTCAAGGCACTGATGGAGCTGATCAAAAAGGGGATGCAGTGGGTGCTGAAAATGATGGTCGTCGTGATGTCGGGCAGCAGTATCCTGCAGGTGATCATCACGCCGGTGGTCGATAAGACAAACAATGCGGTGATCCAGAAAACGGCAGGCGCGATTCCCGGGATCGGAGACATCGTGGAGTCGGTGTCGAGCGTGACGCTGGCATCGGCGATCGCGGTCAAAAACAGCCTTGGCGTGCTGATACTGGTGGTGCTGGTGCTGCTGATACTGGCGCCGATCATCAAGGCGTTCATGATCCTTATTATCATCAAGGTGAGCGGCGCGCTGGGCAGTATCTGCGGCGAGCGGCAGATGATGAAGTGTGTGGAGTATATCTCGGAGGCAGGCTTCATGCTCCTTCGGATACTGATCACGGTCACAACGCTGTTTTTTGTGACGATAGCGGCGGTCACGAACGCTACGAGCTAAACAGGGTATAGGGGGGAGATTATGGAAGTTCTGGCGGCGGAGGTAAGGCGCCTGGTGTATACTGTGATCTGTTTTCAGTGTCTGATCCAGCTCACGGAGGGCAGCGCTTACCAGAAGTATCTAAAATTGTTTTCCTATCTGCTGACGATGTGCATCTGCTGCAATGTGGTCTTCACCTTTGTGGGGCAGGTCGAGAACAGGTTTTCCAGGGCAGACCAGCTGTACACCAGATGGGAGAAGGAGTGGAGAGAGATGACGGAGACGGGGCGGATCTATGACGGGGCGGCATACTATGAACAGCTCTGGGAGGATAGGATCATAGGCGAAGCGCACGAGGAGTATGAAAGCAGGAATGGGGGTGCAGAGGATGCCGAAAACGATTCGGGACGGGATCCGTATGATCATTAGGGGAGGAAACGGAGGCAAAGGTCGTCCGACAAAGGAGACAATGCTCATCCTGTTTCTGAGCGGCATACTGATCTTTGTCATCCTGATGCCGACAAGGAGTAGCAGCAGCTACATATCTAAAAAGAGTCAGAAGGGCACTGTGAGCACGGACGCTTCGGGGAGCACGGCGGATGCGGGGGCTGAGAAAGACGAAGTTTATCCGGACGAGTACAGGAGAGGTCTGGAGCGGGAGCTGGAAGAATTTTTGTCCAGCGTGGCAGGCGTGGGGGAGGTCAAGGTGCTGATCTACATGAAAAATTCACAGGAGTACATCGTTGAGAAGGACGTTCCCACGTCCAATTCCGTTAACGGTGAGAACAGCGAGCTCCGAAAGGAGGAGGCGACAGTGTATACCACAAATGAAAACGGAAACGAGGTACCGTTTGTCACACAGACCAAAAAACCCCAGGTAGACGGCGTGGTGATCTCTGCGGAGGGGGCTTCGAGTGAGGCGGTGAAGCTCCAGATCGTCAGGCTTGTGATGGCGCTGTACGGGGTGGAGGCGAATAAAGTTGAAGTGTTAAGGATGGGGTGAGGATATGAATGCAAAAAAGTTGAAAATAGTAAGTCTAAGAAAAGCGTGCCATGAATATGATAGAAGTAGCAAAGAGAAACAACAGGAAGGATATGGTTTGGTGAAAAAAATTTTAAGAAAGAACCAGATTATGATTACGGCATTGGCAGTCATGATAGCGGTAGCAGGTTATCTGAACTTTGCTGGTACCAAGATTGGAGAAGAGGATTTTATATCTGTGGACGGAAGCAGCGAGCTTACATATGATATCTCTGATGAAGATATGTATGCCATATCGCTTAGGGAAGATACAGATGGTAAGATCCAGGATCACGCGTCTGCGACGGGAGATGACACGGATATTGCAAGTCTTGACACGGATGATGTGACGATCACAGACAACTACCTGAGCAGTGATATGAATGCGGTGTCGGACAGCGCCGTCGACACGGCTGTGACAGGCGATGCGGCGGCGTCGGAAGTGCAGGTGTCAGGAGAGGCGGACACACTTGCCGCAGGCACAGATGAGTCCGGCGCTACGATCATTGAGCAGGAGATACCGGGAGAGGCAGTGTTCACCAGTGCATCCGGCGTGTCTACACTCGCGGGCGCAAAGCTCTTAAAGGAGCAGACGAGAGCGCAGAACAAAGAGTCCCTGCTGGAGATCATCCAGAACGAGGAGCTGACGGAGGAGGCAAAGAAGGAAGCCGTCAGCAGCATGATCGCACTCACGGAGACCGCCCAGAAGGAATCCGATGCGCAGATGCTGCTCGAGGCGAAGGGCTTTGCGCAGACCGTGGTGAGCATCAGCGGCGACAAGGCGGATGTCATGGTGGAGGCTGCAAACCTCACGGAGTCACAGACTGCCCAGATCCTGGATATCGTGCAGAGAAAGACGGACATCGTTCCGGAAAATATCATTATAACAGTGTCCGGCGTATCGGAAGGCGTGTCTGACAATGCGGCAGACGGCGCATCCGACAGCGCATCCGGTGAGGAATAAATGTGTGGAATTAATTGGATAAGTGTGGTATACTAAAGTATTATATTGCAAGCTGCCTTGATCAACGGGCAGTCTGGCGGAAAGGAGCACATATGAGAAGGGTATTTTTGATCGTGTTAGACAGCTTTGGGATCGGTGAGATGGAGGATGCGGAAGCCTATGGTGACAAGGGAACGAATACCATAGGCTCCGTTTCCGAGAGCTCATTTTTTCATGTGCCGAATCTGCAGAAACTGGGACTTTTCAATATTGAGGGTGTAAAGTGCGTTAAGCCGGGACCGGTCAGTGCGCCGCTTGCAGCGGTTGCAAGGATGCGGGAGGCCTCGCGGGGCAAAGACACAACGATCGGCCATTGGGAGATCGCCGGTCTGGTGTCGAAGGAGCCGCTGCCAACCTATCCGGACGGATTCCCCCCGGAAGTGATCGAAGCGTTTTCGAGGCTCACCGGCAGAGGGGTGCTCTGCAACAAGACCTACTCGGGCACAGAGGTGATCCGGGATTACGGGGATGAGCATGTGCGGACGGGAGATCTGATCGTGTACACGTCCGCGGACAGCGTTTTTCAGATCGCGGCGCACGAGGAAGTCGTGCCGCTCAGGACGCTGTATGACTACTGCGAAGGGGCGAGGGCAATGCTCCAGGGAAGACACGGGGTAGGGCGTGTCATCGCCAGACCGTTTGTGGGCACATCGGGAAATTATACCAGGACAGCGCACCGCCACGATTACTCGCTGCTGCCGCCGCAGACGACGATGCTCGACCAGCTCAAGGATGCGGGCAGGGATGTGATCGCCGTGGGAAAGATCAATGATATTTTTGCAGGGAAGGGCATCACGGAGTTTGTGTACACAGGCGGAAATGCGGAGGGCATTGAGCGCACGCTGGCGTATCAGGACAAGGATTTTGAGGGCGTATGCTTTGTCAACCTTGTCGATTATGATATGCTCTACGGTCATCGCAGGGACGTGGACGGCTACGCGAAGGCATTGGCGTATTTTGACGAAAAACTGCCTGAAATCATGGGGAAACTCCGCGAGGAGGATCTGCTGATGATCACGGCGGACCACGGCTGCGATCCCGCGTACACAAAAACGACAGATCACACAAGGGAACACACGCCCTTTATCATGTACGGCAGAAACGTAAAGCCGGTCAACTACGGCACGCGCGATACATTCGCGGATATCGCGGCGACAGTGCTTGACTATCTCGGTGTGGAGCAGCGGGTGTCAGGGACAAGTATGCAGATTCAATATCAAAAATAGACGGAGGACAGATCAGTGAGTACAATTGCAGAAGAAATAAACAAGAGAAGGACATTTGCCATCATATCGCACCCCGATGCCGGCAAGACGACCCTGACTGAAAAATTTTTGCTGTACGGGGGAGCCATCAACCTTGCGGGGAGCGTCAAGGGCAAGGCGACGGCAAGACATGCCGTTTCGGACTGGATGGAGATCGAGAAGGAGAGAGGTATCTCGGTCACATCCTCCGTACTGCAGTTCGAATATGATGGCTACTGCATCAATATCCTGGACACGCCGGGGCATCAGGACTTCTCGGAGGACACGTACAGAACGCTCATGGCGGCGGACTCGGCGGTCATGGTCATCGACGCGTCAAAGGGTGTCGAGGCACAGACGAGAAAGCTTTTCAAGGTCTGCGGCATGAGGGGGATCCCCATTTTCACGTTTATTAACAAGCTGGATCGGGATGCGAACGACACGTTTGAGCTCCTCGACGAGATCGAGAAGGAGCTTGGCATCGCCACCTGCCCGGTGAACTGGCCGATCGGTTCGGGAAAGCGTTTTAAGGGCGTCTATGACCGGCATGGAAACCATGTCCTCACCTTCTCTGACACCCAGAAGGGGACCAGGGAGGGGGAGACGACGGTGATCCCGATGGACGACGAGGCGCTGTTGCTCGAAAATATCGGTGACGAGGCGCTCGCCACGCTGCGCGACGAGATCGAACTGCTTGACGGGGCGAGTGCGGAGTTTGACATCGAGGAGGTGCGGAGAGGAAAGCTGACGCCCGTGTTTTTCGGCTCGGCGCTCACGAACTTCGGCGTGGAGGTGTTTCTGCAGAACTTTTTGAAGATGGCGACGACACCGCTCCCGAGGATATCCCAGGGAGAGACGATCGATCCTGTCGGCAATGATTTCTCTGCGTTTGTCTTCAAGATCCAGGCGAACATGAACAAGGCGCACCGCGACAGGGTGGCGTTCATGCGCATCTGCTCCGGCAAGTTTGACGCCAGCGAGGAGGTGCGGCACGTGCAGGGCGGAAAGGTGATGCGCCTCTCCCAGCCGCAGCAGATCATGGCGGATGAGCGCAAGATTCTCGACGAGGCGTATGCGGGAGACATCATCGGCGTGTTCGATCCGGGGATCTTCTCCATCGGTGACACTGTTTGCGCGCCGAAAAACAACATCTGTTATGAGGGGATACCGACGTTTGCGCCGGAGCATTTTGCGCGGGTGCGGCAGATCGACACGATGAAGCGGAAGCAGTTTATCAAGGGCGTCAACCAGATCGCGCAGGAGGGCGCGATCCAGATCTTCCAGGAGTTCAACACGGGTATGGAGGAGATCATCGTGGGCGTGGTCGGCGTACTGCAGTTCGATGTACTCAAGTACCGTCTGGAGAACGAGTACAATGTCGAGATCAAGCTTGAACCGCTCCCATATGAGCATATCCGCTGGATCGAGAACAAGGACGAGGTTGACTTGAACAAACTTTCCGGCACTTCGGATATGAAGAAGATACAGGATCTGAAAGGCAATCCGCTGCTATTGTTCATCAACCAGTGGAGCATCGGCATGACTGTCGACAGGAACAAGGGGCTTGTGCTCTCAGAGTTTGGCAGAGATTAGGAGTATAAAGAGCGTTGATGAGAAAATGGACAGTATTGTGGGCGGCATTGACCGGCAGCATGATGCTCCTGGCACAGGGCTGTACAGCCGGGGATGCTTTTGACCTGCGGCATATCATTTCGGAAGAGAGCGGCACGGAAGCGGAACGTACAACAGAGCCACGCGGGTATGAACCGGAGCAGCCGCAGGACAGCGGCACGGAAGCGGAGACCCTGACGGAGGAGGAGCCCGCCAGGGAAGTATCGGAACTCTACTATGCATATCATCATCTTGACGAGGACAGGCAGAAGATATACCTCGAGATGTTCGATGCGCTGTCTGCCATGCAGAGCGGCGTGCCGCTCTCCACATTGGACAAGTCTGTGCTGGATGAGGTGTTTGCCTGCGTGATGAACGACCATCCGGAGCTCTTTTATGTGGACGGGTATCAGTATACGGAGTACACGCTCGGCAGTGCCGTGACGGGGATCACATTCAGCGGAACGTACTCGATGACGAGCGCGGAGGTGGAGCAGACAGGGCTCCTGATCGAGCAGGAGCTTGCGGTGTGTTTTGGGGAGGTGCCGCTGAACGAGGATGAGTACAGCACCGTCAAATATCTGTATGAATGGCTGATCGGTCACACGGAATACGACAGGAATGTGGAGAATAATCAAAATATATGTTCTGTATTCCTGCAGGGAAGGTCCGTCTGCCAGGGGTACGCCAAGGCGATGCAGTACATGCTGCAGGCATCCGGCATTCAGTGCGTGCTGGTGACAGGGTTTACGAACGGCGAGCGGCACGGGTGGAATCTGGTGCGGGTGAACGGCGAATATTATTACCTCGATCCGACGTGGGGGGACGCCTCCTACGCTTTGGGCGGTGCCGACGATTTGCCGGACAGCTTTGTCCCCTCCATCAACTATGACTACTTTCTGGTGACGACGGATGAGATCACCAGGACGCATGCGATCGAGAAAGTGGTGGCACTTCCGGAGTGCACCGCGGTGGACGACAATTATTTTGTGCGCGAGGGACTGTACTTTGACAGCTATGATGCGGACAGGCTCGCCCTTGTATTTGACAGCGAGGCGACGAAGGCTGCGGGCTGCGTGACGGTGAAATGCAGCAGCGACGAGGTGTATGAGCTGATGGTGCAGACGCTGATCGAGTCGCAGGAGATCTTTGACTTTGTGGACAAGCGGGGGGAGAGCATCTCGTACACCTCGAACGACGAGCAGAGGACGATCAGCTTCTGGAATATATGAGATTGTCGGAAACATTTTGTATGGAACGGCGGATTTTGGGAAAGTATGGTAATAAAATGGTGCAGAAAAAAGGCGGGATGCGGCAGCCATAATTTGGCATATTTCTGCTTTGCAAAGTTTTGGGATAATGATATAATGAATTATAATGCAGAAAGGGACACAGGAGGTTTGAAGCATGGAAAAAGAAACGGAAAAGAGCGGGTATTCACTGAACAATGAGGAGTTCGGCACGGTCAAGATCGCAAACGATGTCGTTGCCATGATCGCGGGGCTTGCGGCGACGGAGGTCGACGGTGTGGGCGCCATGGTTGGAAATATCACGAATGAGCTGATGGGAAAGGTCGGCATGAAGAAGCAGACAAAGGGCGTGAAGGTCGATATCCTTGACGGGAACGTGTCTGTGGAGCTTGCCGTGACGCTGGAGTATGGATTCAATATCCCCACAACCTGCAATAAAGTGCAGGAGAAGGTAAAGAATGCGATCGAGACGATGACCGGATTCAAAGTTTCTGATGTCAATATCAGGATCGTCGGCATTAAAATGGCTTCGGACCGATAAAAGAAAAGCCGTACAAATAAAAATTAAGGAAAAGATAAATGAGCAGAAGAGAGCTTAGGGAACAGATATTTAAGTATATTTTCAGGATCGAGTTTAACGACAGGGAGGAGATGCCCGAGCAGGAGCAGTATTTCTTTGACGCCCTGGACATGGAGGCGCAGGAGCGGCAGACTGCCCCGATCAGGGATGAAGATGCCTCGTACATCTCCGACAAGAGCAACAGGATCATCGAAAAGCTTGATGAGATCGACGGGATGATCAACAGTCGGGCAAAAGGCTGGACAACGCAGCGCATGGGAAAGGTGGATCTTGCGATCCTGCGCCTTGCCGTGTATGAGATCGTCTTTGACGCGGACGTGCCGACGGGGGTTGCGATCAACGAGGCGGTTGAGCTTGCCAAGAAATTCGGGCAGGAAGAGTCGTCGGGATTCGTCAATGGCGTGTTGGCGAAGTTTGCGGCTGTTTCATAGTTTCGGGTGTCAGACTGCCGCACGTTTTGCGGACCTGGCGGCGGTCAAGGTATGGAGGCGTGTTAGTGAAGCAGAATGTTTACACAGTTGCCCAGATCAATTCCTACATCAAGAACATGTTCACGCAGGATTACATGCTGCGGTCTGTTCTGGTGAAGGGCGAGGTCAGTAATTGTAAGTACCATTCGTCGGGGCACATCTATTTTACGTTAAAAGATGTCAAGGGCGTCATCGCCTGTGTCATGTTTGCCGGCAATCGCACCGGACTTTCTTTCAGACTGGAGGAAGGGCAGATGGTGGTGGTTGGCGGTACAGTTGACGTGTACGAGAGAGACGGAAAATACCAGCTCTATGCGAAGCAGATCACACTCGACGGCGCGGGCGTGCTGTATGAAAAGTTTGACCGCATGAAGCGCAAGCTGGAGGAAATGGGGATGTTCGCGCCGGAGTACAAGCAGCCCATCCCGCGCTATATCAGGACACTGGGTGTCGTGACCGCGCCCACGGGGGCGGCGGTGCGCGATATCATCAACATCGCGACGAGACGCAACCCTTATGTGCAGATCATACTTTATCCTGCGGTCGTGCAGGGAGATCAGGCGGCAGCGAGCATCGTTAACGGGATCCGCGCGCTGGAGCAGCTCGGGGTGGACGTGATGATCGTCGGCAGGGGCGGCGGTTCTATCGAGGATCTGTGGGCATTTAACGAGGAGGCGGTGGCGCAGGCGGTGTTTGACTGCCAGGTGCCTGTCATATCGGCGGTCGGGCATGAGACGGACACGACGATCACGGACTTTGTGGCGGATCTGAGGGCGCCGACACCCTCGGCAGCGGCGGAGCTTGCTGTCTATGATATTGAGCAGCTGACGGACAGGCTTGCGGGGTACGGCAGTGCCCTGGACCATGCCATGCAGCAGCAGATCCGCAGGCAGCGGACCGGACTGGAAAACCGCAGGCTGCGCTTAAAGTATCTGAGTCCGGCGAGTCAGATCCAGCAAAAGCGCACGTATTCGATGGATCTGGAGGGAAGGCTCTCGGGGCTGATGAACAGCGCGCTCACCGGGCAGCGGCACCGGATGGCACTGTACGCCGAGAAACTAAAAGGATTGTCGCCCCTCGAGAAGCTCAGCCAGGGGTATGCGTATGTCGAGGATGCGGATCACAAGGTGATAAGCGATGTGAACAGTGTGATGCCGGAGGATATGGTGCGGATCTACGTGAAAAACGGCACGATACAGGCAAAAGTGAAGGAGATAAATGAGGTAAAATATGGCGAAGGAGCAGACGCTCGAGCAGGTGTTTGACAAGCTCGAGGAGACGATCGGAAAATTGGAGCAGGAGGATATCCCGCTGGAGGAGTCCTTCAAATTGTACAAAGAGGGCATGAAACTGATCAAGTCCTGCAATGACAGGATCGATAAGGTGGAGAAGGAAGTTCTCAAATTAAACGAAAATGGTGAATTAGATGAATTTTGATATAATGTTGGAGCGCAAGGTAAAGGAAATCGAGTCGATCATAAAAGGATATCTCCCGGAGGAGAGCGGCTGGGCAAAGACGGTGGCGGAAGCGATGAACTACAGTGTCAACGTGGGCGGCAAGCGTCTGCGCCCCATGCTGATGGCGGAGACGTACCGGCTTTTCGGCGGCACGGACAGCGTGATCGAACCGTTTATGGCGGCGATCGAGATGATACACACGTATTCTCTCGTGCACGACGATCTGCCGGCAATGGACAATGACGAGTACCGCAGGGGCAAAAAGACGACGTGGGTGGTCTACGGTGATGCCATGGCGATCCTGGCGGGAGACGGGCTCTTGAATTACGCTTTTGAGACGGCGCTCAGATCCTTTGGGATGCCGGGCAGTGACGCGGACAGAAAAGCGAAGGCGCTATCCATACTCGCCGGGAAAGCGGGGATCTACGGAATGATCGGCGGACAGACAGCCGACATCGAGGCGGAAGCCATGGGAGACCGGGTGACGCAGGAGCAGCTTTTGTTTATCCACGAGCACAAGACCGCGGCGCTGGTGCAGGCGGCAATGATGGTGGGGGCGGTTCTTGCTGGCGCAGACGACGAGCAGATCCGTCTGGTGGAAAAGGCAGCGTATGAGATCGGCATCGCTTTTCAGATACAGGACGATATCCTCGATGTGACGAGCAGTCTCGAGACGCTGGGAAAGCCTGTCGGAAGCGATGCGAGGAACCAGAAGACGACCTATGTCACATTGAAGGGGATCCAGGAGGCATCCCGGGAGCAGAGGCAAATGTCGGACCACGCTATAGGGATGCTGCGATCCCTGGAGGAAGATGGCGCCCGGAACGAGTTTCTGATAGAATTGATACGGAGTCTGATCACACGGATCAAATAGTCAAATTTCACGGATAAATTCTACTGATGTATAGAACCGATTCTGAAAGGTAAAGGCGCTGGGTATGATATGAGTATGATATTAGAAACGATAGAGAAAGAAAATGATATAAAAAACGTGGCACCCGAAAACTGGAACCTGCTGGCGGAGGAGATCAGAAATTTCCTGATTAACAAGATCAGTGTCACGGGAGGGCATCTCGGATCCAATCTCGGGGCAGTGGAGCTGACCATGGCGCTGCATCTGAGCCTGAACCTGCCGCAGGACAAGATCGTGTGGGATGTGGGGCACCAGTCCTATACGCACAAATTGCTGACGGGCAGGCGCCTGGGGTTTGAGAGCCTGCGCAAATACGGCGGGATGAGCGGCTTTCCCAAGAGAAAGGAGAGCGAGTGTGACTGTTTTGATACAGGTCACAGTTCCACGTCCATCTCGGCGGGGCTGGGGCTTGTCAAGGCGCGGGATCTTCGCGGTGAGGATCATACGATCATCTCTGTCATCGGCGACGGCTCCCTCACGGGCGGGATGGCGTATGAGGCGCTGAACAATGCCTCGCGCCTGAAAAAGAACTTTATCATTGTCCTGAACGACAATAACATGTCGATCTCGGAAAATGTCGGCGGTGTGTCAAAATATCTCAACAATATCAGAACAGCGGACAAGTACCTTGACATGAAGGAGGGGATCTACAATTCCCTCATGGAATCAAACCTGGAGCCGATCGTCACGAGCATCAGGCGGGCGAAAAGCTCTGTGAAACATCTGGTGATCCCGGGCATGTTCTTTGAGGATATGGGGATTACATACTTAGGGCCTGTGGACGGGCACAATATCAGCGCGATGATGAAGGTCCTGCGGGAGGCAAAGCGCTGCAAATCGGCGGTGCTGGTGCACGTGATCACGCAGAAAGGCAAAGGGTTTGCGCCGGCGGAGAAACACCCGGCGCGCTTTCACGGTGCGGAGCCTTTTGACGTGAAGACAGGGCTTCCGCTCACGGCAAAGGAGAAGTCAAGCTACACGGATGTCTTTTCGACGGTGATGTGCAAGCTCGGGGACCGCTATCATGACGTCGTGGCGATCACGGCGGCGATGCCTGACGGCACGGGGTTGAAACGGTTTCGGAATATGTACCCCGACAGGTTCTTTGATGTCGGGATCGCAGAGGAGCACGCGGTGACTTTCGCGGCAGGGCTTGCAGCCGGCGGCATGCGTCCGGTGGTGGCGGTCTACTCCTCCTTTTTGCAGCGGGCTTATGACCAGATCCTGCACGACGTCTGTATCCAGAATCTTCCGGTGGTCTTTGCGATCGACAGGGCAGGGCTGGTGGGGAGCGACGGGGAGACCCATCAGGGGATCTTTGACCTGTCATACCTGTCCTCCATACCCAATATGCATATCATGGCGCCCAAAAATAAGTGGGAGCTGTCGGATATGCTGAAATTCGCGGTGGCGTTTGGCGGACCGATCGCGCTACGCTATCCGAGGGGCGAGGCGTATGACGGTCTCCGCGAGTACCGCGAGCCGATCTGCTTCGGAAGGGCGGAGTGGATCTACCGCGAGAGGGATATCGCGCTTGTGGCAGTGGGCAGTATGGTCAAGGCTGCGCTCACAGTGCGGGAGGAGCTTGTCGGAAAAGGATACCGCTGCAGCGTCATCAACGCCCGTTTTGTCAAGCCGGTCGATACAGGGATGCTCGACGAAGCGGCAAAAGATCACAGGCTTTTTGTGACAATGGAAGAAAATGTGGCGAGCGGCGGCTTTGGCGAGAAAGTGCGCGGATATCTCGACGAACATCACCCGGGGACAGAACTTGTCGCGATCAATATACCTGACGAGTATGTGGAACATGGAAATGTCGATATACTGCGCCGCGAGGTGGGGATCGATGCGGGGACGATCACACAGCGCGTTCTCGAAAAATGCAGCGCGCTCTGGTGATAGACTGGTGACAAAACTGGTGATAAAGAGATCGGAAGAGCACACGTCTGAACTCCAGTCACACAAACATCTCGT